>CAJXRJ010000059.1 GCA_913058555.1 uncultured bacterium | reverse complement strand
CACTGCATATCGTCGGCAGCGTCAGATGTGTATAAGAGACAGATCGTGCGGATCGCCTCCTCACGGGTGGGGCGATGGACCATGAGCTTGCCAATCATGGAGTCGTAGTTCGGCGGAATCCGGTAACCGCTGTAGCAGTGACTGTCGACTCGTACAGCAGGACCCCCCGGCGGCACGAATGCGGTGATGAGGCCGGGAGAGGGCTGGAAGTCCATAGCGGGGTCTTCCGCATTGATCCGGCACTCGATGGCGTGGCCCCGAACCTGAATATCTTTCTGCCTGTAGCGGAGAGTCTCGCCCGATGCGACGCGGATCTGCTCCTGGATGAGGTCGACCCCCGTGACCAGCTCAGTCACGGTGTGCTCCACCTGGATCCGGGCGTTGACCTCGATGAAGAAGAAGTTTCCCTCCATGTCCACGAGGAACTCGACGGTACCGGCGTTGTGGTAGCCAGCTGACTTGGCGAGGCGCACCGCGGCGGCGCACATTTTATCCCGTTGCTTCGAGGACAGAATGGGCGACGGGGACTCCTCGATCAGCTTCTGGTGCCGGCGCTGGGTGGAACAGTCGCGCTCCCCGAGGTGAATCACGTTGCCATGCCGGTCTCCCAAGATCTGGACCTCCACGTGCCGGCCCTTCTCGACGAACTTCTCGAGGTAGACCGTGTCATCGCCGAACGCGGCCTTGGCCTCGGCTTTGGCGGCGCGCATGCCGTTGAGCAGGCTCGGCTCGTTGCTGGCGATCCGCATGCCGCGGCCGCCGCCCCCCGAGGACGCCTTGATCATCACGGGGTAGCCGATCTCCTGGGCGACTTTGGTCGCAGTGGCTTCGTCGTGGACGGGGCCGTCGGATCCCGGAACGACCGGCACCTTCGCGGCGATCGCCATCTCCCGAGCCTTGGACTTGTTGCCCAGGGACTCGATCGTGTCGGAGTCGGGCCCGATGAACTCGATCTTGCAGGAACGGCAGACCTCCGCGAAATGGGAGTTCTCCGCCAGGAAGCCGTAGCCCGGGTGGATCGCCTCGACGTCCGCAATCTCCGCGGCGGAGATGATGGACGGGATATCGAGGTAGCTCTTATCGCTCGCAGCGGGACCGATACAGATGGTCTCGTCCGCCATACGCAAGTGGAGCGAATCGGCATCGGCTTGGCTGTAAACTGCCACCGTCTCTACGCCAAGCTCACGGCATGCACGGATGATGCGCTGCGCGATCTCACCGCGATTGGCGACCAGAATTCTTCGGAACATTAGGGGGGATCCTCGTGGAGGAGCGGTGATCGACCGGTCGGCGCGGGGACGGGCAAAGGACCCATCGGCACCGGTTTGGGGGGAAGGTGGAGGCTGGAGCAGCCGCCACTATCAGCGCGTCTTGATGAGGAACAGAGGTTGGCCGAACTCGACCGGCTCTCCGTTCTCGACCAGGACCTCGACGATCTCGCCCGAGGTTTCGGCCTTGATCTCGTTCATGACCTTCATGGCCTCGATGATGCAGATGACGGAGTCATCGCTCACGCGGCTGCCTGTCGTCGCGAACGCGTCTGCATCCGGGGACGGTGAGGCGTAGAAGGTGCCAATCATCGGGGAAAGGAACTCCTCGATGCCGGCCGCCCGCGCAGGGGCCTCTATGGCGGCACCGTCGCCCCCACCACCTGACAGCGGCATGCCGCCCGAGGCGGGCGCGCCGGGCTGGCTCGCGCCGCCCTGCATCATCATGACCGAGGGTGCGGCGTAGCCGCCCGAAGGCCCGCGCCGCAGGTGAACCCGCAGTCCGGCCTTGTCGTCCTCGATCTCCAGTTCGTCGACCTCACCTCGCTCCATGATCCGAACGAGATTGCGAATGAGTTTGAGATCCATACTTGGTGGTGGCTTGGTACGTCTTCCGCCCTCGCGGAGGGTGGATGTCCGGTGTGGCGGCTTGGTCTGTCGAGCCCGAACGGGGGGCCGCTTGGGGCGCCCCTGACGCGCCCGAGTGGGCGGGCACGCTAGCGGGCTTTCCGGAACCCAGGCGATTCAGAGTCTTCGATCTCCGCCGGAGCCCCAGTGTTCAGGGGCCCAGAGGATACCGATCCCCCCCTCCGGGTTCACTCCTTGTGGGGGGCTCGAAGCCCCAAGTTTCAGGTATTGGGGTCTTCGCGACGCCAGAGACCGCTCTTCCCGCCGGTCTTCTCCAGGAGCTCCACAGCCTCGATGGAAATGCCCTTGGAGGCCGCTTTTGTCATGTCGTAGACCGTCAGGGCGGCCACAGAGGCCCCCACCATGGCCTCCATCTCCACGCCGGTCGGCCCCGTACAACTCGCCCGGCAATGGACTTCGAGGGTGTCCGGCCCGGCTTGTCGGAAGGTGACATCCACGACATCTAGGCCGAGGGGGTGGCACATCGGAATCATCGATCCCGTCCCCTTGGCCGCCATCACGCCGGCCACCCGCGCCACCTCCTCGATGGGGCCCTTGGGCCCACGCCCCGCGACAATGGGCCCCAGCACGCCCTCAGGAAATCGGATACGGGCCCGTGCCAGGGCGCTGCGGCGGGTGCTCGGCTTGGCCCCCACATCCACCATGCGTGCCCTGGGCGCGCCCTCCGATGCGTCAATATGAGACAGATGGCCGCTCGGGTCGCCCGCACGGGGGCTCCCCGAAACGCTCTCCCCCTCGGGGCCGGATTCAGAATTTGGAAGGGCGTCAGTCATGGCAAGCAACTCCTCGTAGGAGCCGACGGGGTGGGCTTTGGGGGCATCGGTGGGCCAGGATCCGACCGCTAGGGTGCCGTTTGAATTGCGTCAGCAACCAGGCCCGCGCCATCGCTGGGCTCGCGTGAGCGTAGAGTCCGGTCTAGAGGCTTATCAACGGACTCGACTCAAAGGCCTGTTCCGGTCGACATTACGGGACATGCACGAGGGCTTCGTCCACCTGGGGAAAGAGCCCCCGCAGCCCCGACAACCAAACACTGAGGAGGGCGGCGCCGCACGCCGCCCCCCCACGATCTGAATCCGCCGCGCAGATCTTCGAATCCGAAGAGCCCTGCTTACGGGACTCCCAAGACCCACGCATATGCACCAATCCGCCACTTCCGCCATCCTCGCAGCGGCCGCCGCCCTCGGCGCCGCTGGGATCTTTGTCGCCATGCCTTCGGTCGCAGCCTCATCGGCGCCCGCGATCAGCGGCCCGGTGCTATCTGCCGCCCGCATGGATGAAGTCGAGGAGATCCTCAACGAGCGCATCGGCCAGCTCGGGTCGATGACCCCCGAAGAAATCTGGCGCGAAGCCAGCCGCGTCTCCGGCCTCATCGGCGACGAATTCGGCGCCAATTTCGACGCCGCGGTCGACACGAAGATGAAATCGAAGGGCCTCTCGGATCGCGCGCGGCTGTTCCTGGCAACGATGCGCCTCGACGGTGACGACGTCAATTACGTCGAGGTCGCGACGGCGATGCGGCCTGTGATCCAAGCGAACGACCACGGCCTCTCCGGAGCGGCCATCGAGTTGCTCGGCAGCATCGCCCCCGACATCACCGACCGCGACCTCAAGAAGGACCTGGCGGCAGAGCTCGTTTCGAAGGCCCAGTCCCCCGCCATTCCGGTCGACCTGCGGGTCAGCTCGGCCCTCGGCGCCCGCGAACTCGGTAGCGGGGCCCAGATCGCCGCCGCGCGCAGGGTCCTCGGCGACCTGCTGGAATCCTCCGACCCGAATCTCCGGGCCGCCGGCGCCCTCGGGTTCGCCCAAATGGGAACGATCGAAGAAGTCGACGGCGTCGAGGACGAGCTCAACCGCCTGGGGAAACTGCCGGGCGAGAACGGCCGCTTGGCCCGGGCCTACATCGCCCAGCTGCGCCAAACTCGGTACTACGACTCGAGCCTGCGCCGCCTGCAGAGGGCCCCCAAGGTCGGGGTCGGCGGCAGTTTGCCCAAGGACTTCAAGCGCCTTGAAACGTTGATGGAGACGATCCAGGGCGCCCACCTCGACGGCGAGGACGCGACCCGTGAAGAGCTCATGGAAGCCGCCATGCAGGGCATGCTTGGCAGCCTTGACCGTCACTCTTCTTACTTCTCATCCGAGGGCTACGCGAAGTTCGAGCAGGACATGCGCGGCGAGTACGGCGGGATCGGCGCCTACGTGCAGAACGATCCCGACGACAACCTCTTCACAATCACGCGCCCGATCTACTCTGGGCCCGCGTACAAGGCAGGGCTGTCCACGGACGACAAGATCATCCGCATCGATGAATGGCCAACGATCGGAGAGGACACGGACGCGATCATCAAGCGCCTAAAGGGCCGGCCGGGCACCGACGTTCGCCTCTACATCTGGCGCAGCGACATGGACCCGCAGCTCATCGATCGCCCCACCGAAGACATGGTGGTCGTCGTGAAGCGCGCGCAGATTTCGATCCCTTCGGTCAGCAGCCAGCTCCTACCCGGGGACATCGCGCTCGTGGAGCTTTCGGGCTTCGTCAACCGAGCCGCCCTCGACGTGCGAGACGCCATCCGCGAGCTCCGCGCCAAATCGAAGTCGGGTGAGCTGAATGGGGTCATCCTCGACCTTCGGAACAACACTGGCGGCCTGCTCGACCAGGCCGCGGCGGTGGCAGACATCTTCTTGCCGCCGGGCAAAAGGGTGGTCAGCACCGAGAGCCGCGTCTTCGAGAAGCAGGTGTTTGACACACGAACGAAGCCGGAAGTGCCCATGGACACGCCGGTCACGGTTCTGATCAACCGCTTCTCCGCCTCGGCCTCCGAGATTGTCGCTGGTGCACTCCAGGACCACGGCCGCGCCAAGCTCGTGGGCGTTCGCTCCTTCGGCAAAGGCTCGGTCCAGCGCCTCATCCAGATGCCGGGCGAGCTTCAAGATCGGTACGCCGACGAGAACCGCAACGGCCGCCGGGACAACTGGGAGCCCATCACCGAAGACCATGACGGCGACGGCGAATTCGACTTCGCCCCGCGAATCAAGCTCACCATCGAGCGTTACCGCCTCCCGATGGGTCGCTCGATCCACAAGGAACTCGACGAAGAAGGCAACATCGAGTCCATGGGCGGCATCCCGCCCGATGTCGAAGTCCCCGCCATTCGCCGCGAGCAGTGGCGCTTGCGTGAGATGCGCCGCGTTCAGCAAACCCGGAAGCTCCGGGCCTGGGTGGCCGAGCGCTTCGATGCGAACAAGGACCTCTTCACCGACCTCGCGTACAACGACTTCGACGACCCCAGCCGCTACCCCGGCTTCGCCGACCTCTACGCAGGACTCGACACGACCCTGACGGAGGAAGATGTCCGATTCCTGCTGCGCATGGAGGTCCGTCGCCGCGTCCAAGACACACGCGGCACTGCCTTCCCGTTCGGTGACTTCACCGAGGACATCCAGCTCCAGGCCGCCATCGAAGAGATCCTGTCCGGCAAGGGCATGAAGGTCTCCGACATCGAGGAATTCGCCAAGACCTTCGACGACCGTACTCCGAAGGAAGACGCCATCGTCGCCGCTGGGCCGCCCCGCGCCCCGAGTGAGATGAAGGTGGAACGCGCCCTCGCCCTGATCGCCGAGGCCGAATCTGCGCCCTTGACGAAGGAAAGCGCCGCAGAACTCCGCACCCTTCTCGACGAACTCAAGAGCTCGAAGAAGAACTAGCGCAAGCCGTTCACTGACCGAGCCGGGCATTTAGCTCGGGCCGAGTCAGCCAGGCACTGGGCGAAATGGCCCGGGCGGAAGCATCCGCCCGGGCCATTTCTCGTTTCCGAAGAGCCCACCGATTGACGGATTCGGCCCGCCCGCCCACGGTGAAGCGCGCGCCGCATGATGGCCGACTCCCAGAATCCCCCTCCCAGAATCGACCAGGATTCCTGAAACGCCACGGGCGTCGGTGCAAGGGCTCCCTCGATGACCTCTGAATCGCACCTCCCCCCAACCGACGTGCTGCTCGAGCACGCCGCGTGGGTGAGCCGGCTCGCCCGGCACCTCATCCGTGACCGGGAGGAGGCCGAAGACGCCGTGCAAGACACGTGGCTGGCCTTCCTGCGCCTACGCCCCGATCGCGAGAGGCCCCTGCGCCCCTGGTTGGCGCGGGTCGTTCGCAACCAAGCGGCTTATCGTCTGCGAAAGGGCTCCGCCTTGCGGGAACGGGAATCGACATCTGCGCGACCAGAGGCCGTGGTCAGCGCCCACGAGATCGTGGCGAGGGGCGAGGTCCAACGGGAAGTGGTGAACGCGGTGCTCGGTCTCGACGAGCCGTATCGATCGACGCTTCTACTGCGGTACTACGAAGGACTCGAACCGAGGGAGATCGCGTCGCTCAAGGGCCTTGCCCCGGCAACGGTTCGCACCCACATTTCACGGGGCCATCAGAGGCTGCGCGAGATCCTCGATGAATCGCACGGATCGGATGGCGTCGGTTGGCGGGCATTGCTCGTCCCACTAGGTTTGCCCCGCGGCCTCCCCTCGGCGGCCCTGCCCCAGGGCACCTCGGGTGTGGCCGCGGGAACCTGGCTCTGTGCAGCCGCCGCCTGCGCCGTGCTGTTCGGCGCTTGGCTCTTGAGCTTCCCATGGACGGGCGAGCCGACGGGACTGACCGAACCGATCGCCAAGGGCCGGCCCGACGCACCGGATTCCACAGGGGCCACGCTCTCCCCATTGACCGCCCCTCTCGAGCGATCCGCGGCCGCCGAGTCGAGAGTGCCGCGGCTCGCCGTTCAGCTCGTCAACAGTGCGGACGGCAGGCCGCTGGCAGACTACCTGCTTCTGTGGGAGGGCCAGAGCGCGACGAGCGATCACGACGGCCGCGTGACCCTATCCAGCGGCTGGACGGAGGCCTCAGCCGTGGATACCCGCGCCAACAGGCGTTCCTTCGTCGAGAACCACGGCCTTCGCAAAGCGGGTCCAGTTCCGCCGGCTACGCTCCTGGCCAAAGACCTGCGCGGCGACCAACTCGCCATTGAAGCCGGGCCGACGCTTCGGCTTCGGCTCGAATGCACGGAGCCCCTGGACTTCGAACAGCTCACCGCTCGACTCGGGCCGATCAAGGATGCGGGCTACCATGACCACGGTCGACCCATCCTCGAGACGCCCGTTCGGAGAGGCCCCGACGGCAAGCCGTGGGTTCGCTTCCCTGCGCTACGCCACTCGGGCCTGTCCATCGGAGCACGGTGTTTGCTCGAGGTGCGCGATCGCGCGGGTTTCCTCCACGGCAGCCGCACGTTGGATCTGGGTCGTACGCCTATCGCTTCTGTGCTCTCCCTTGCCCTGGAACCCACCGCCCGAATCGAGGGCGCCCTGACCGTTTCCAAGGGTACCCGTCACCTGCAGTCGGACTTCGAGGGCGTTAGCGTCGCTGTCATGGACACGGCCGGGGTCTGCGTGGCCAACGCCCGGCCTGATCCCACCGGCAAGTTTGCGATGGGGTGGATCCACGGCGGACCCCATCGATGCGTGGTGGATTCGAGTCGCTTCGTTCCATCGAGTGCAAAGGTGGCCCTCCACGGGGGGGAGACCAAAGACCTCCAGCTATCCCTTGAGGCCCGAGCCACGGACGGCGCCGTCAGCGGCGAAGTCCTGGCCCCGGCGATGGACTTCAGCGAGCAACTGCTCGTCTTCGCAAGGAGCTCCGGGGGTGAACTTCTTGGGGTCTACCCCACGACATGGGCGACCCAGAAGGGCCGGCGCGTGGCGAAGTTTGCATTCGAAGACCTCCCCCAGGGCCCCGTAGATCTCGACGTTGTGTCCCTTGGGAGCGCGATCACTTTCGACGGCCCCGTCGCTGCGGTCGCTCCCCCCTTCTTCGGAGTCGTCTTGACCCTCAGGACGGCGGTCCCAGCCCATGACTTTGAGGTGGCTGCCCTCTGTGCGTCAACCGCCGACCCCATCCCCGCTTTTCGATTCGAAGCCTCGCTGAATGGCGGGCCAACGCGCTCCTTCGATGGGCACCAGGAAACCGGCGAGCCCCAGCGATGGACCCTCAGCACCCAGGGCCTGCGCTGGAACGAATTCGATGGGCCGGCGCCCCTGAGGCGGCTGCCCGACTCCGCGACAGTCCAATGGACCCTCCGCGCCAAGGGGTACGAAGCCGTGAGCGGGAGCGAGGCCGATGCCAGCAGCCTGGGGAACGGCAAACGCCAGCTCATCGTGCATCTCCAACCAGCGGCCCAAGACCCAGACCCGACAATCAACTTGCGGTCCCGGTGAAACGCCCTTCCCATTGGCGCAAGGGGAACGGTAGCCATTCCACCCCGACCCACTGGAGCGACCCATGCGCATCATCCCCACACTGACCACACTCGCACTCACCGCCGCACTCGTTGCGCCCGCCTCTTCGGAGATCCTCTCGGACCAATCCTGGGTCCAAGGGGCCGCGGGAAGCAACTTTGGCATCGCATTCACGGACCTCGACACGGCCACTGGTGAACTGAGTGCTTGGTGCGAATACGTAGGGCTCGAGGGGGACCTGGCAAGCGTCGAGATCCGAACGTCGGGCGGCGCGACCCTTGGCTACCTTGACTTTGATCATCCGCGGGAGGGCTTCGCTTCGGGCGTCCTACACCTGAGCCCCTCAGACGCGGCTGCCGCCGCTGATTCCGGCTACGACATGCACTTCCTCACGGCCGCCTTCCCGGCCGGGGAGATGACGGGCTTCTTCGCGTTCAGGGACCCCACGTCATGGACGCGCCTGCTCGACGGGGGCCAGGTATCCGGAAGCACCGGAGCACTGCACGCGACGGCCAACATGCACATCACGCAGTACTCGAGCGGCCGCGTGATCCTTTCGGGCAACACCTCGGGCCTGGACCTGCCCTTCACAGGCCTCGAGCTCCGCGGGCCTTGCTGGTATGGCGAGAACGGCCCACTGGTCCTGGACCTGGCGCCCTACGACCAATCGAACCTGCCGGGGACCTTCTTCATCGACGTGCCCGTGGGTGTGTTGTCCGACCGTGAGCTGAGGGATCTCGAGGAAGGCTTTCAGTACTTCCTGGTGCGAACGGCGAACTACCCGGAGGGCGCCCTTCGGGCACAGTCGACGCTCCCCTTCTTTGGAACGACGTACTGCCGTGGGCGGATGAGTTCCACCGCGGCAATCGGCGTCACCTTGGAGCTGCGCGGTAGCCCCAGAATCTCGGACGGCTCCCTCATCCTCGGCGCGAGGAACATCCCGGTCGGCAGCTTCGCTCTCCCCTTGGCGGGCCAGGGCACTGGCCACGTGTTCCTCCCCGCGCAGAGCCACGGAATCCTCTGCTTGGGGGGCGCCCCCATTGGTCGATTGACCGACTACATCTTCCAGGGAGGGAGCGATCCTATCACCATGATCGACGTGGACGTGGACCTGGCAACGCTCCCCCGGGAAGCGGGCGTGGAGGCCGGCATCCCGATTCAGTTCCAGCTCTGGTTCCGGGACACGCTGAATGGTGTCCCCACGTCAAACTTCTCGAACGCCGTCAGTGTCCGTCCGCGCTGAGCAGCGAGCGACCGCCACGCCTTGCACCTAGCGGAGCAGGCGCACGTTCCCGACCGAAGTCACAACGGCCTGGGGCGGCGTTGGCGCTGCGAAGCGCCAACGATAGACCGTTCGCCCCCCGGCCAGTCCCGTCGCCGTGAACGCCAGGTCGTCGCCCGTGGCGAAGCTGATCGTCCCCACCGGGGGTCCTCCGGCGAGGTTGCCCGTGGAAACGTGGCTCCCCAGCCCGGGCTCGACCACGCTGATGCGTGAGCCGCTGATATCCCGGCGGACATAGGCCGCCGCGGTTCGCTCTGGATTCACCGCTGGTGAATCGAACGATGTCGACGGGGACCCCGCCTCCAGCACGACGAGCGGCGCAGCGGGCGAGGCACTCCCCACCACCTGCCACTCGCGCCCAGGCGTATCGCGCTCCACGGCGGCGCACCAGCCACCGTCCGCCATGACCTCGATCCACGCCACCTCGCGCGTCAGGTCAAGCACCGTTCGGACCGCGCCGGTCCTGAGATCGAGCATCAGCAGCTGTTTTGCATCATCTTCGTGGACCAGGACCGACGTCGGCGTCACGAGCACCATGCGCGCTGGCGTCCACATGGGCGGGAGCGTGAACGGCACTGTGTGATCACCGGAGCTCCCCGAGACATTCTCCAGCGTGAGCGTTCCCCCAGGGGACATGGTCGCCCGGAAGACGTCCGCCGCCTCGAGGCCTCCTTCCGTGGGGTCATTGGGCTCCCCCGCGACGAACAAGATTCCGCCGTCGGGAGCCGGGATCACGCGCCCGACCTCGGCGATCGTATCGGCCATGAAAACGTCCCCGGAGGCCTCCGCGGCCAGTGCCGGCGCCCCGAGTCGGCCCACCATCACCTCGTTAGAAAAGACCCCCACATGGGACGGCACGTCCTCCACCCGCCAAGCCACCGTTCGTCCATCGTCGGCAATGGCGAGGAAGGGGCCGAACGTCGTATCGGCCGCGTAGCCAGCGGGCGCGAGATTCGCCGGGGTGTCTGCGGCCGGAAAGGCCGGCCCTGCGGGTCCGAACGCGTAGGGAACCCCCTGCGTTCCTGAGGTCACGGCGAGGGCGACGCCAAAGGCGCGCCGTGGACTCACCGCGGCTTCGCCCGTCCAGGACGCGACCGGCGCGGCCACTTGTACGGCTTGGGCCACTCCACTGCCGTGGCGGGGGAATCGCCAGATGCCGTCGCTCGCCACCCCAAAGCCCCATGTGCCGCACAGGGCCATGCCTCCCCGTCCAAAGGCATGGGGCACGCCGCCGGGTGTCCGGAGCATCACCGCACCAGAGTCCACGGCAAGCTCCATGAGATCTCCCCCCGCGGCCACGGTCGTGGCGACCAACACGGCGCGCCCGAAGGGTCCGGCGCCAACGAAAGGGATGAACGGGTCCAATCCCGCCGGGTCCGGACCACGTTCGAACAGCACCCTCGGGACCCCCGAGTAGGGCGCGTAGAGGAACCCGTACAGGGATCCTGCCGAGCCGGGGCGCCGGTACCGATGCACGGTCCCACGCTCCCCAGGTAGAACGACCACCCCGTCGCGCACCTGCGCCTGACCGGGAAGGAAACTCGTCAACTCCGCGCGTCCCGCCGCGTCTAACGGCAATAGCTCCAGGCCGGCGGCATGGCGCAGCGGCACCCCCAAGCGATGGGACGTATCCTGTCCCGATGCGGGATCGTAGAGGCGAACGGAGGGGGTGCTCTGGGTCGTCTCCACCGTCACGATGAACTCCGCTGGCCGATCGACCTGGGGCGTCTGACTCGGCGACCCGACGGTCGAACCCTGGACAATGGCACCGAGGGCAAAACAAATGGCGATGGACATGGCGGCGTAAGGAAGGGGGAGAGAGCCTGGCACGGGGAGTGCGTTCGGACATCAAACCACGATCCAATGGATCATGTGGCCTTCTCTCCCCCTGGGGAGGACTTTCAGCCGCCGCTCAGTACAGAATCTGGACGCCCCATCCAGATCCTGGACCCCGATACTTCCCCCGATGAATTCCGCACCAACCCCCTGGCCAACCGAGGCGCGCTTCGAGGCTCTCCTCGCGGAGCGGCCGGGGGAGATCGTTGCCAGGGCAGAAGTTGCCGGCGAGCCCGTCGCCCTTCGGATCCTCTCCTCGGGCCGCAGGGGTCTGACCAACGAACTGGATGCCTTGGAGAGGCTCCAAAGCCCGCTCATTCCGCGGATCGTGGGGCGTGGGGTCCTGGAAGACGGCTCGATTTGGTTCGCACGGGAGTGGATCATCGGCAGCACGTTGGCCGAGCGGGCCGCGTCGGCCGCAGCCGAAGAGGTCGGGGCCGCCATCGTCGATGTCCTACGTGGGCTCGCAGTCGTCCACGGCGCAGGAATCGTCCACGGGGACATCTCCCCGGCCAACGTCCTCATCGAGGCGACGGGCCGCGGACGCTTGACCGACTTCGGCATGGCCGGAGTGGAGGACGGGTCGGGCCAACGGGGCGGCACGCCTCCCTACATCGCCCCGGAGGTTCTGGTGGGCGATGCCCCCGTGATCGCCTCGGACCTCTTCAGCGTCGGCGCGGTCCTGGCGCCGCTGAGCGCTACCGCCAGGGTGGAGCCGGCGTCGTTCTACGGGCGTTTCCCGGGCGAGCCGTTTCTTGAATGCGCGGGCATCGACTTGGCCGATCTCCCCGTTTGGTCCCGCGGCACGATCGCGCAACTCACGGCCCTTACTCCGTCAGAGCGGCCGATGGACGCCATGATCGCCGCCGCGGAATTGGCCGGACAGCTGGGCATCCAAAGCACCGAGTCCGGAACCGAGTCGGGCTCCACGGCCCCCCCACCCACCGTGCACGCCCTGGCCGGGCGCAGCCCATGGGTCGATCAGATCTGCGGGCGCAAGGATGGCCCCGCCATCGCGCAGGCCCGGGATCCACAGGAATCCAGCGAGGTGGCCGCGGCCCTGGCGCTGGAGCTGACGCGCCGGGGACATCGCTGCCGATTGGCGCGGATGTCGGAGCTCTCCCTTGCGGCAGAGACCCCGCTCGACGGGGATCGAAAGATCGAGCGACTCCTCGATGACGCCCGCCGCGAGGACGACGCCCGGCCTTCGTCGAGGCTGTGGGTCATCCTCCTCGCGGACGCGGTGGATGCCTGGTCGCTCTCGCTCATCGATTCGGCCTGGCACGGCGCCTCGCGGGCCGCTGACGGTCCCACTCTCCTATTGGTCGCCCACCCCGCGGCCGTCATCCCCATCAGGCGCAAGGGAACCCCGTGGCTGGGGTCGGCCATCGAAAGGGTCCCGCCCCTCACCAGGAGCGCTCTCCACTCGGAGCTACGCCGCACGCTCTTGATGGGCGAATCGCCTGATGATCTGGCATTCGAGGAATTCGTGGACCGCGTGGATCACCTGGCCTCAGGCTCCAGCGGCAAGGTCACCGAGTACCTGACCCGCGCGGCCAGCGCGGGAGCCTTCGTGCGCGCCCCGGGGGGCATTCGGCTCAGTCCGACCTTTCCTGCGTCGAGCCTCGTCGCCTCAGGCGGCCATGGGGCGACGATTCCATTGGACCCCGAGGCTACGAAGGTGCTCGCCTTCATCGACTGGGCTGGAAGGCCCGTTCGCCGGCCAGCGCTCGAGGCCGCCCTCGCGGGCAAGCCTTGCGGGCCGTCCTTGGAGCGCGTCCTTGCGAGGCTCATCGGTGGCGGCTACGTCGTCCAGCGTGCCAACGGCTCCATCTCCCCGGCGGCACCGGTCAACGTCCGGCGTTGGGTCCCAGACTCGAAGAGCCGCAAGGCTCTGCACGCGGCCTTCGTAGAAGGCGCGGCGGCCCTCGGTGTTCCGGAGGAATTTCAATGGGCGCATGGGATCGCCAGCGACCCTGCGGAGAGGACCCGTGTGGAAGCCCGTGTGCACGGGCTGCGCTCCTCCGGACTCAGCGCACGCGCCGCCCGTGGACTCGCCCATGCGCGCCACCGACTGGAGCAAGAAGGCGCTCCCCTACCGCGCTCCCTTGAGCGCCCCTTGGTCATGGCCGTCGCGGAGGCCGGCGACGCCCGCGGAGCGGCGCAACATGCCAAAGCTCTCCGTCGAGACGACCTTCAGGTGCTCGCGAGGGCTATGGCCGCCAGTCTGGCCGGCAAGCGAGGGGAGAGCGCTGAAGCCTACGAGTCGATCGGAGCCCTACCCCAGGCACATGCCGAACGAGCGCACTTGGCTTTCGAAACCGGCGACTCCAAAGCCCTCGCGGCCGAGCTTGGCAAGGCGAAGGGCTCGACGGATCCTGGGGAAGAGCTGCAGGACTTCGAAACCCAGCGCCTTGCGGCCGACATGCAAGGGCTCAGGGCCATGGATGCGTTCCGGTCCGGGGATCCAGGGCGCGGCTTGGCCCTTCTAGATGGTGCCCTCGGCGCAGACCCACTGCCTCTGCTGAAGGCGTCCCTGCTCGTGAACCGCAGCACCCTCGCGCGTCAAAATGGAGACCTTGGGGCGGCCGAGGACAACCTCCGCGAGGCCCGCCGCATCTACACCGAGCTTGGGCTCACCGCGGGCATTGCACGGGCCCAGTCCCTGTTGGGTGGAGTCCTGCGGGAATCCGGCCAATGGCTCGGTGCCGAGGAGTCCCTCGTCGCGTCGATGGCGCGGCGTGTGCGGCTCCCTGACACGGCCGCCCTCGCAACGACCCGAGCCAGCCTTGGACTCGTGCGCGTCGAGCGCGGCCACCTGCGCGCAGCCCTTGGTGACCTTCAATGGGCAAGGGACACACTGACCGGGCTGGGGCTCCTCGGTCCGGTGCCCCGGATCGACCAGTCGATCGCGTTCGCAGGACAGCTCCTGGAAGGGACGCTCTTGGACGGGGAGAATCCCTCCACCCTTGGGGCCGCTTGTCAGGCCAAAGTGAGCGCCGCCCGCGAAGCGCTAACGACCGGAGCCACTTCCCAGGAGCTCCTGGCGCTGGCATCGGACCTGCGCGAAGCGGGCGCAGACGGGGTCGCGTGCCGCCTTGCGATCGCAGCCCTCGCCGATCAAGGAGACGACGGCCTGGACGGATCCGAGCGGGAGGCCGCGGCGCGGTGGCTGCGCGCCTTGCTAGCGCGCGTTGAGGCGGGGCTCTCGCCCCCGGAGCGCGCGGCGGTTCTTCAACACCTTCTTTTCGCCCAGGATCCAGCGCCCAGACAGCTGCTGGACTGGGACGTAACCGATGACGATGACATGGACGTGCTAACGGTTCTGCGACTGAACGAGCGACTCGTGAACCAGGAGAACAGCGGCACACTCCTCCAGGAGATCGTGCAGGCTGGACTCGACGTGACGGGGGCTGAGAGGGGCTTCCTCGTGATGGCGCAGTCAGGGGAGCTCATGCTCGACACGGCGTTCCTTTCATCCACCGGGGACGTCTCCGATGACATCGTCGAATGGTCTAGCTCGGTCACCGCCCGGGCCCTGGAAACGGGCAAGCCCGTTCGGCTCGCCGACGCCGTCGACGACACGGACTGGGGCGAAATGCGCTCCATTGAGAGCATCGGCATCCGCTCGATCCTCGCCGTGCCATTCACCGTGAGCGAGTCCAAGTCGGGGGTGATCGTGGTCGACGACCGCAGGCGCCCGGGGGCCTTCGGACCCCGCGAGGAACGGCTCCTGGAACTGCTCGCGAGCCAGGCCGCCCTCGCCATCCGCCAGATGGAGCGGCTGGAGGAGATTCGCGTCTTGACGAAGGAGCTTCGCGGACGAGTGGCGAGCCAGGACACGGCACTCCGCGCGGCGAGGAGGGCCCTCACGGAGTCAGGAACACCCGCCCCGATCGAAGGCCTCGTGGGTGACTCGAAGCCTATGCAGGCGGTGAGGAACCTCATCCACCGGGTGGCGCCCGCGGAGATCTCCGTTCTGATTTCCGGCCCCAGCGGCGCCGGCAAAGAAGTCGCGGCCCGCGCCATGCACCGGCTCAGCACCCGGGCCGAGGGTCCCTTCGTGAGCGAGAACTGCGCCGCGATCCCTGCGTCCCTCGTGGAATCGGAACTCTTCGGGTCCGTCAAAGGATCCTTCACGGGGGCGGACCATGACAGGGCCGGCCTCTTCGAACGCGCCAATGGCGGGACACTCTTCTTGGACGAGATCGGTGAGCTGCCCGCCGAGGCCCAGGCCAAGCTCCTCCGTGTGCTGGAGACCCGCCGCGTGCGGCGGGTCGGCGATGCCGACGAGCGCACCGTCGACTTCCGGCTCCTTTCAGCGACCAACCGAGACCTGGACGCCGAAGTGGCCAGCGGCGCCTTCCGTGAAGATCTGCTCTTT
Source organism: uncultured bacterium (assembly GCA_913058555.1). Lineage (GTDB taxonomy): Bacteria > Planctomycetota > UBA1135 > UBA1135 > Saltatorellus. The sequence goes on along the minus strand of CAJXRJ010000059.1, from coordinate 2,051 downwards.
CGCCTCGACGGAGTTCGCATCGCAATGCCCTCCCTATCGGAACGGCCCGAAGACATCGCGCCCCTCGTGCGCCACCTGTTGAGCCTCGAGTCCGCGGAGCGCGGCGACCCAATCGAGATCTCTGGTGCTGTGCTCGAACGGCTGGAGGCTCGAAACTGGTCCGGTAACGTGCGCGAGCTTGCCAACGAGATTCGCCGTCTTGTGGTCCTTTCCGAAGGATCGATTTCCGATCCCTCGCTCGTGCGGGGCGACAGGCAAGGCATGACCGCGGGGGCCTCGGCACCCGCCGTGCAGACCATCGCGCAGCTCGAGAAGCGCGCCATCCTCGACGCCTTGGACGCCACCGAAGGTGACAAGCGCAAGACGGCTGAACTCCTGGGGATCTCACGCGCGAAGGTCTACCAGCGGCTCAAGGAATGGGGCATCGAATAGGGCTGGCCCCAGCGCTAGCCCTATGGGCAAAAAAAGACCAGCCCCACGGATCGCGCTCGGGCGTCCGCAGGGCTGGAATCCCTTCCTTCGAGAAGTCGTTCAGCGAATCGTGACCGAGATACCGTCGGTCAAGTTCGACGTCGGCATGCCCGCGAGAGCGTCGCGGAACCAACCCTGGAAGTGCCAGGTCTCACCGACGCTGGCTGCGGCCGCGCCCATTGGCTGCGGGATTGCGTTGAGGTTGACCGGGAGGGTCGTGGTTCCCGTGGCGCCCGTCTGGAACACAACCTGATCGAATCGTCCGATGGCGCCTCCAAGGCAGAGGTTTCCGGAGCTGCCGCCGGAGTTCGGCGTGAACCCGGTGTTGCGGCTTGCCAGGAAGATGCCGAAGACGCCCGTGGGCATCGACGTGGCACCGATCGTCAGGGCGTTGTCCGCGAGGACGTTGGAGCCAGAGGCAGTCATGGCCGCCGGCGCGCCGGTGGAGTTTGCATTGGCCATGCAGTAGTTGACGCCAATCGGGCCGCTGCCGCCGGCATCGCTCAGGTAGAACTGGACGCCCGCAGCCTGGCGGCGCGTGATCCCCAGATCGGGTGAGCCGTTGCCATCGAAGTCGGCGGCCACGAGCTCATCGGGCTGACCCGCAACAACGAGGAAGATCGGCGCACCCAGGGCGGCGCCACCCAGTCCGCGCAGGACACTCACGTTGGCGGAGTTCGTGTTGGTCACCGCCACGTCCAGGGTGCCATCGAGGTCGAAATCGGCCACGGCCACGTCCCCAGCGTCGAACCCACCGGTGGGAGTGGGGATCGGCCCCGAGAGCAGCCCTCCGCCGTTGAGGTAGATCGAAACCGTGTTCTGGGCGAGGATCGTGTCGTCCCCCGTCGCCGCCACCAGGTCGGTATCGCCGTCGCCGTCCATGTCACCCGCGGCAAGGCCGTCAGGCCGCGCCCCTGCCGGCACGGTGAGCACCTGGGACTGGGCCAGCCCACCGCCGCCCGTCCCGGCCAGGATGACCACCTGACGGCTGTCGTGGGCGGCCGCAGCCACGTCCATCAGGCCATCACCGTTGAAGTCGCCGGCGGCGACATCCCGGGGCTCGGCCCCGGCGGGTGTCGTGCCGGCGAAGGTCAAGACGCCGGCCTGGTTCAGGATCACGGAGACGTTGTTGGAGTCGCGGTTCGCGACCACGAAGTCCGCGTCCCCATCCCCATCCATGTCGGCCGAGACGATGACCCGGGACTCCGCGCCACCGGTGCTTGCACTGCCCCCATTGACGAACTGGAACGCCCCAAGGTTGCGCAGGAATTCGACCTGCGCGAAGTCCCGAAGGACCACGACGAGGTCCGCGTCCCCGTCGCCATCCACATCCGCGGCCGCGAGGCCCTGGGGGGATGAGCTGATCGGGAGGAAGATGACGCCCGCGGGAGCAAAGGCTCCGCCGCCCGTGCCGCGGTAGAGCTCCACGAGGTCCTGGTTGCCAGCCCCGTCGGTCGTGACGGCGAAATCGAGGATGCCGTCCCCGTCGAAGTCTGCGGCCGCCATGCCGCCAGCCCGCTGCCCCGTCCCCACGGTCGCACCGGCCGTGAAGGACGTCTGGGCGAAGGCCGTCCCAAGCG
>CAJXRJ010000058.1 GCA_913058555.1 uncultured bacterium | reverse complement strand
CGAGGCGTTCGGGGGGCGGTTTTCTGGATAGTTGAATTGTTCAACGGCCTGCTAGCCGCGCACCACGGGGGCGTAGCGCCCCAACCCGGAAGGGGACAGTTGGCCCCCGAAGGCGGAGACGCCGCGGGACTCACAACACCTGCGTCGCTGGCTTGTCCCAGGGGATCGACTTGTGTCAGGGAAAGGGCAGCGGCAAGCATAGGGGGATACGCTTGGAGTCCCATCAGAGCCGCCCACGGCGCGGCAAGCTGCCCCAGCAGCCCGTGCAGCGAGGGGGTTAAGGCGCCCACACCCCTTGGCGGAGTCGCAGGGTGGAAACGCCCGAACATTCCAGGCGTGCGCACCGTCCCTCGCCTAGCGCACACGTGCGCGTCTTCTCTCCCACTGTCTCCTTGCCAGACGATCCTCTGGCACTCTTTAGCACTCCCCGGCATGAAAGAGACTCATTTCGCGACCGGCCTAGCGGCCTTCGCCCTCGTGGCCACGGCCGCCGCCCAGACGCCCTCGGTCCCGTTCCCGCTCCAGGTCGCCCAGGGCTCCACCGAGCTGCGACTGGACGCCCCGCTGCTCCAGCCTGACATGGACGTGATCGCGGCTCTGCCGCGCCTCGACCGGATCGAGCTGACGGGCCTCAACGCCCCGGACGGCAGCGTGTTGACGCTCGAGCTCGAGCGCATCGATCTAGAGCGCCGCCGCTTCGGATTCCAGGTCGACGGCGCCGCGGCTCCCGACGCCCTTGACGGCCTCCACGTCAGTGTCTGGAAAGGCCACATCGCCGGCGACCCGTTCAGCGACGTGATGCTCGGCTTCTCCCACTACGGCTCCCGCGGATGGATCCGATCCCGGGACGGGCTCATCCATGTGCTGCCCACCCAGAACGCAGACGGCTCCTGGTTTGGCGCACCCGCCATCCTGAAGTTCGAGGCGGACCTGAACGCCGCCGGCATCGTGCACGTGGGCGAGTGCAACGCAAAGCCGCCCGCGGTCGCCCCGATCCCGAGCCAGTTTCAGCCCCAAGTTGCCGAGCTCCGCCAGCTGGACACGATCGCGCTTCGCGAGTGCACGATCGCCATGGAGACGGACTTCCAGTTCTACCAGAACTGGAACGACCTCAACGCTGCAACGGCCTACCTGACGACGCTCCTCGGCTTCATTAGTGACCGCTACGAGACCCAGGCCTCCACGGTCCTGACGTTCCCTTACGTTCAGATCTACACGAACTCGAACGATCCCTGGAACACGCCAGACAATGGCGGCAGCTCCGGCGACATGCTCAACGAGTTCCGCGCCGCATGGCTCGGCAACGTTCCGATGAACGCCACGCTCGGCCACATGATGAGCGGCGCGGGCCTCGGCGGCGGCGTGGCTTGGCTCGATGTGCTCTGCAACAACCAGTACAACTTCGCGGTGTCGGGCAACATCGCAGGCGCAGTGGCGTTCCCGGTGGTGCAACAGCCCAGCAACTGGGACTTCATGGTGGTGGCCCACGAGCTTGGACACAACTTCAGTTCGCCCCACACCCACAACTTCTGCCCGCCGCTGGACCAGTGCGCCCCGGACGGCTACTACGGGCAGTGCCAGAGCTCCCAGGTCTGCACCAACGCGGGCACGATCATGAGCTACTGCCACCTCTGCAGCGGTGGCACGGCGAACATCACGACCTACTTCCACCCGGAAGCCGCAGCGCTGATGACCTCGGCCTCGGCCGCGTGCAACCCGGCGGTCTTTGAGGTTACCGTGGACGCGCCGGAAGTGGTCTCGGACCAGTCCGCCACGCCCACCTCGATCAACGTCGTCCAGGGCACGCTCAACTCAGCCACCCTGTACCACCGTGTCATCGGTGACCCGAGCTACACCAGCGTCGCCATGACGAACATGGGCGCCAACTGGAACGCGGAGCTGCCCGTCACGCCTTGCGGCATGACGGTCGAGTTCTACTTCGAGTTCGACGTCGCCGGCCTCGGCACATTCAATGCCCCCTCCGGCGCACCGACGTTCGCTTATGAAGCGATTGGCGGCACCGAGACCATCGCGTTCAGCGACGACTTCGAGACCGACACCGGCTGGACCACCGAGAACCTCGGCGCCAGCACCGGTGATTGGCAGCGCGGCGTGCCCGTCAACGATGGCGGCTGGGACCATGACCCGGCTTCCGATGCAGACGGCAGCGGCTCGTGCTACCTCACGGAGAACCAGAACGGCAACACCGACGTCGACGGCGGCGCCGTGCGATTGACCTCTCCCATCCTCGACATGAGCCAGGCAGGCTCCAAGGTCGACTACAGCTACTTCCTGCGCCTAACCAACTCGGACGGCACAGACCGCCTCCTGGTGGAAGCGCGCGTGAACGGTGGCGCCTGGGCGGAAGTCACCCGTCACGACACCGATGGCGGCCTCGCCTGGCGCTCGGCCACCTTGACTGACGCGGACTTCAGCGCCGCGGGCCTGACCCCGTCGGCTTCGACGCAGCTGCGCTTCACCGCTAACGACGACGGCAACCAGTCGATCGTCGAAGCGGGCCTCGACGGGCTCACCGTGAGCTCCGTCGACTGCGGCATCGGCCTGGTCTACTGCAGTCCCGCCGTGGCCAACTCTTCGGGCCTGCCCGCGAGCATCCGTGCCGACGGCTCGAGCCAAGTGGCGGACAACGATGTCACGCTGATCGTGGAGAACGCCCCGACGAACGTCTTCGGCCTCTTTGTCACCTCGACGACCCAGGGCTTCACGCCCAACATCGGCGGCGGCCAAGGCACCCTCTGCATCGGCGGCATGCTCGGCCGATTCAACGCCAACGTCGTGAGCTCCGGCGCCACCGGGGAGTTCACCCTGGCCTTGGACCTGACCCAGATGCCGCAGCCGATGGGCGCCGTGCAGGTCATGGCCGGTCAGTCCTGGAACTACCAGGTCTGGTTCCGCGACACCTTCATGGGGACAGCGACGTCGAACCTATCCGACGCCGTCTCGATCCTCTTCCTGTGATGGATCCTGGGTGCTGCGCCCCTTGAGGGAACGCAGCCCCAAGCCAGAGGAGCGCCCCCGCGCCCGCCCGCCGGACTTTCCCGGCTGCGGGAGCGGGGGCGCGCCCATTGGGAGCTCCTGGGCGCGTGCAGGTTCCCCCCTCGGCCCCAGCCGCCAGAGCCAATTGATGGGGCCTCGGGGGGTAACGACCTGCGAGCGGCTCCACCCCGTCGCACTCGCGTAAGATCGGGGTCCCATGACCGACCAGCGCCCAGAACACGAACTGCCCGAGCACGCGGCCGAGGCCAAGGGCCTGGGACGAATCCTCGACGTCGTGGCGCTCCAAATGCCAAGCGGGGACGTCCCCCACCGGGCGGCCCTTGACGCAGCGAAGGAAATCACGCTCGAGGGGGCCAGGGTCCTCTCCGCCTACGCGGCGTCGGTGACGATTCCAGGGACGGGCCCTGACGAAAAGGCGGGCCTCATCCTCGCCGTTCGCCAAGGGCCGTCCGGCGCCAAGGACATCGGGACCGCCGTGGCACGCGCGACGGGCCTCATCGCCGGGGTCGCCACCGGCGACGGTCACGCGGAGATGCCCCTCGACGACCTCGTGATCGTCGCGATGGAGGGCCTTGGGGTGGCACGCTCGGACGGCGGCGACCAGGCCATCCACTCGGAGCTCTACGACCTAGTGCAGGTGCTACGGGGCCGAAACCCACGACCGGTCCGCTACGACGCGCCGACGGCCGCCCGCGACGAAGGGCTGCCACGGAAGGTCGCGCGTCCGGTAGAGAGCGCCGCACCCAAGCCGACTCCGGTACGAGCCGACGCCGATCTGGCCGCCACAGGGATCGACGATACCGAGTACGCGGAAATCGACCTCGCCGTCACCGAGCCTTCAGTGAATGAACGGGGAGTGCGAGTGGAGTCGGACGACCCCTTCGCATACGTCGACACGCGCAGCGACGCCCTCAGCGATGCGCGGGCCCTCGCCCTCACCCGGGGCATCGCCCCGGGCGAACAAGAGCTCGCGGAGCTGGCCCGCAGCCACTTCGCAGAACGCGACGCCCTCAGGGATGAGCTCGCGCAGCTTCAAGCAGATGCACGGGACGCCCCCGCTCGCGGCACTAGCGACGTGCAAGAGCGCCGCATCAAGAAGCTCCTGCGCAAACTGGAAGACGCGGAGGCGGAAATCGAGAAGCTCCGGGCCCATCAAGAATCTGATCCGGGGCTCGCGTCATTCTTCACCGCCGTTCAGGGGCTAGACCCAGACGAACCGAACGCCCAGGCGAAACGCGGCATGCTCGACAAGGTCTTCCGCAAGAACGTCGGCGACTCCGCCACGGGTGCCGAATAGGCCCCCATCGGCCAGTAGATCGTTGACCAGCACGAACGAATCGAAAGACGCCCCACGAAGGTCGCGTCGAATCCTGCGATGGGCCCTCGTACTCGCGGGGTTTTGGCTCAGCAGCTCATGCCTCGCTGCCCATTGGATCAGTCGCCGCCCCAAGGCGCCTTACCCAGAAACGGTGCCTGAGGTTCCTTGGGCCAAGTCCTCCGCCCTGGAGCTGACGGCTTCGGACGGCGCATTGGTGCGCGGCTACTGGCTCGACGTGGGAGAGTCTGCGCCGACGGTTGTCCTCTTGCACATGAACCGGGCAGACCGCGGCGCGATGCTACCGGCGGCCCACGCTTGGGCGCAGCTTGGGTATAGCTCGGTCGCGATTACGCTTCGCTCCCACGGCGACGCAGAAGGGGGAAGGCTCGACTTCGGACGCACCGCTAGGCTCGACGCCGCGTGCGCCGTGGATTGGGTCGAGGAGCACCGGGGTGGAGAGATCCTCGTGCACGGCGTTTCCCTCGGCTCGGCCGCCGCCCTGTTCGCCGCGGGAGAGCTCCGAGGCAAGGTCGCCGGGTACGTCTTCGAAGCGCCCTACACCGACGTGGTCGACGCAACCTACAACCGAACCAGCATCTTCCTGCCGCCCGTCCTCGATCGCGTGGCTGGCTGGAGCCTGCTCGCCGTGGCACCGTGGTTCGTACCGGGGGTCGCCGAGATTTCGCCGCTGGCGGCCGCCTCTGAGCTTGAGGAGGACGTCCCCGTCCTGATCCTCATCGGCGGCCGCGACCGCTATTCGACCCCGGAGCAAATGGCTCGCTTCCGGGAGGTGCTGGGGCCCCGCGCGACCTTCGTGACGGCGAACGTCGGGCATACCGAGTGGCTCGGGGACGTCCCGCTCATGGTGAGGACCCTGACCGATTGGACCGCGAGCTGGTGACCTCCTGCCCGGGGGGGCGGCTCCAGCTCCTCCTCCGGCATGGAATTCGTCAGTGGGACGGCTAGCCCGCCGCCCCGCCGCCGGTTCAGTGGTGACGAGCCCACTAGTTATTTGGAGGGTCTGGGCAACGCCGCGAGGCGTTCGAGGGGCGGCTTTCTGGATAGTTGAATTGTTCAACGGCCTGCTAGCCCAGGCCAGTTCATTACCCTTCCTCCGTGACCACACCCCGCGCCGCCCTCTCCATTGCACTCATCGCCGCCGGCACGCTCGTCTACGAGATCCTGCTGACGCGAGTATCGGCCCTTCGGCTGGCCTTCCACTTCAGCTTCCTCGTGGTCTCCAATGCGCTGTTCGCAGTGGGAGTCGCAGGGGCCGTCTTGACGCTCGCACGGTCAAAGACCGTGGGCCGCGAACGCCTGTGGGCGCTTCGCGCCGCCGTGCTGTTCGCAACCGCACTGCCGCTCACCTACGTATTCCTTCTGAAGTGGCCCGTCCCGGCACACTTCCGCCTCGATGACGTTGGCGCGACCCTCAGCCTCGCAGCCTTCAACGCCGCCGCCGCGATCCCGTTTGTCTTTGGCGGGGCCGCCATCGGGTTGATCTTGCAGGGCGGAGCCAAGGACGTGCACCGGATCTACGCCGCGGACCTCCTGGGCGCGGCACTGGGCTGCTTCGCGACCCCGTTCGCCCTATGGCAGACAGGAGCGGGCGGAACGCTCTGCATCGCGATGGGCCTCGGGCTCCTCGGCGCCGTCACCCTCGCCCAGGGAACGGGTGCGCGCCGCATGGCTGGCGCTTTTGCGGTCATCGCCCTGGCCGCCACGCCTTTCCTCGACACCCGCTTCCCCGTTCCGAGCAAGACAGAGCTCCAGCTGACCCCGGAGACCACCTTCGTGGCCGGGGACGAGCGCATCGCCTCGCGGTGGAGCGCCCTCAGCCGGATCGACGTGGACCGCGTCCCCGAGGCGGAGCGGAGCCTGTTCCTCAGGCCGCCCAACGTGCCGATGCCGCGGCCGGAGAAGCAGGCCTTCCTGATGCAGGACGGCTCAGCGGGCACCTACATCCACGACTACACGGGCACGCCCGAGGCGCTCGAGGGGCTGAAGCTCAGCCTCTACTCCCTGGGGTCCCGCGTCCTGAGGCCAAAGAAGGTCTTCATCATTGGCGCGGGGGGAGGCGACGACCTTTGGGCCGCCAAGGCAGGTGGCGCCGAGAAGGTCAAGGCGGTGGAGCTCAACCAGGCCGTCATTGAAGTCCATACCGAGCTCTTCCCCGACTACTCGAGAGGGCTTCTCGAAGATCCCAACGTGGAGATCGTTCACGCGGAGGGTCGCGCGGCCCTCCTCCGCGAGAAGGACCGTTACGACCTCCTCCAAATGTCGGGGATCGATACGTGGACGGCGCTCCAAAGCGGCGCGTACATGCTCGCGGAGAACTTCCTGTACACCCGCGACGCGATCCATGACATGTTCGCGGTCTTGGGCCCCGAAGGCGCGGTGCAGCTCACGCGGTTCAGCGGAGACCGCGAGGCCCTGAGGCTCCTCGCCACCATTCGGTCGGTGCACGACGAGGTCGGATCGGGCGCCTTCTCCGACTGCGTCGCGGTGGTCCCGGCGGGATCGTTCAGCGCGATTCTCGCCAAGAAGACACCGTTCACGAAGGAAGAGCTACGGCGCCTCGACGAGTTCCTTGACGACTCCGGTGCACCCGTGGACGCCCATCCGAAACGGACCGTGAGGACGAACATCGAGGCCTTTGCGCGCAGCGCTGCCCCAGCAGCCTTCCTGGCGAGGATCCCCTATGACCTCTCTCCGGTGAGCGACGATCGGCCGTACTTCTTTCACTTCCATCGCTGGAATGACCTGGGCGAAGCCCGTGCGACCTTGGACGATCCGATGGTCGTCACCCAGGGCAACCCGCTGTTCCTCCTGGGGCAACTCGGCCTTGGCGTAGCAGTGGCACTGCTGCTCCTGATCCCAACGCTCTTGTTCGCCCTCCGCGGGAGCAGCCACCCCAACAGAGGGCGGCAGGCCTTCGCCGCCTTTGGGTACTTTGGCGGCATCGGGGCGGGCTACATCGTGCTGCAGATCGCGCTCATCCAGAAGCTCGTCCTGCTGGTGGGGCATCCCCTGCACTCCGTCACGGTGACCCTCTTCACGATGCTCCTGTCCACTGGCCTTGGGGCCTGGGCGTCGCGGAAGGCCTTCCACGCGGAAGCGCCCGCGGGGCGGCTCTGGATCGTGCCGGTGGGCCTCGCCATTCACCTGACGGGCTTCTCCCTTGTGTCGAGTGACCTCGTGAGATGGGCCGTCCCCTTACCCGATGTCGCGCGCTTCGCCGTGGCCGCCGCGGCGGTGGTTCCCGTGGGGTTGCTGCTCGGCATCCCCTTCTCCTACGGCATCGCCGCCGCCGAATCCAAATCGCCGGCCCTCGTGCCGTGGGCCTGGGCAGCCAACGCCGCCACAACGGTCGTGGGCTCGATCCTCGCGGTCATCGTGTCGATCAACCTCGGGTTCGACGCCGTGTTCGGGTTCGGCGTGGTGCTCTATTCCCTCGCCGTGTCCCAGGCCGGCCGGATCCACCGCTAGGGGAGGCCGCTCCCGTAGGGAGCGGACAGGGCTGGGCTTCGCGGTCCCGAGGCAGCTCGAAAAGTCCTCCGGAAAGCCGGTCACAGCCAATGGCCGAGACCGTTCGGAGAGGCACTTCGCGGCCGGTGGGGCGAGCGGGGAGGCGCGCAAGCGCCCTCGGCCATGTTGGCCGGACGCCCCACCGACGCGGGGTTCTCCACGGGCGCAGTACAACCTTTACAAGTGGTACCGCGCGCCCTATGCCGCCCCAGCAGGGAACCCAGCAGGGGACCCGGCTGGCCCAACCGCTGGCCCCGCCGCTGCGCGCCATTCACTCAGCGCCGGAAGCCCGCAACGAGCCCCACACCTCCGGAGGCTGCCGACGGCAGGCTGCCGGTGACGAAGGTCTTGAAGCTCTCGAACTGCTTCCCTACGTTCGCGGTCAGGCTATCCCAGTACCCCTGGGCCTTGGACCAATCGATGTCCGTGACGATGCCAGCCTTGTGGAGTCCGAAGAGCGCCAAGGACACGACGCCAATGACGAGCATGGTGCCCTTCAGGAAGGTCCTCAGGGCGTATCCGATGCAGAAGGCGATGAAGAAGCTCAAGCCGCCCTTCGCGAGCAAGGGCGCCCACAGCTTGTCCGGCTCTGGCTCCGGATCGCCGACGCCGATGAGGCCGCCGGAACCGGTCAAAGAGTTCGTGCCGTTGAAGCCCGCTGGTTGAACGAGACCGTCTCCGGCGCCGCGCTCACCAACACTCTTCGATGGGGAGCCGGAGGCCCCCCCCATGGCGAGACCCGCTCCCCCCAGCAGAAGAGAAAGCACCGCAAGCACCTTCTTCCAGGCCGCCATCGGCGTCCGCTCCACGGCCTCGGGCGCCGTCTCCTGATCTAGCTCATCGTGTTCGGTCATCGTATGTTGGCCTTGGACGCCATTTGGATGCTTTTGGACGGCACGAAGTTCGTTCGATGGTCCATCTGCCGTAGCGCTGACTCACCTGAGCCAGCGCAGATTCAAAGTGTACGTGCGTGCCCCGTCGAGGAGGCCGCCTGAAGGATTCGTGGACCGGAGTCTGCCCGAAGCTCACCGGCCCCACTGCGATTTTACGACGTCCGAGGAGTAGCCGCCTACTTCAGGGGGCCTCGCGGCTTGCGGATGGGTCGGTTGGCGGCATTCTAGGGTCTTGGGTGCTTCGGGCTGGCTGACGAGTCGGTCACCTGTGAGTCCTCCGATGGGGCTCCATCGCGCCTAGTCCCCCACTTTTATGCCAGCCTCCTATCCCCGCCTGCTCGTCGTGGAGGACAACGCGCGTGTACGTGCGGACCTCCTCGACGCGTTCCGTGCCGAAGGCTTTGAACCTGAGGTCGCGGTGACATACGCCATGGCTGAGGACGCATTCGAACGACATCATGACCTCATCGTCATGAGTCTCGACCTACCCGACGGCAACGGCGTGGAGCTCTGCCGCTCCTTGCGTGCCGCGGGTCGCTCCGTCCCCATCCTGACCCTGGCCCACAATCCCGGTCCCGACGAAGTCGTGGTCGCGATCGACGCCGGGGCCGACGATTTCGTCGGCAAGCCATTCCACATGCCCGAAGTCCTGGCCCGGGTGCGAAGTCTCCTTCGGCGGACCGGCAAGTCCCCCGCCGGCGGGTTCTTGAAGCACCTCGATCTTTGGGTCGATCTCGACAAGATCTCCGCGGGTCGCGACGAGTCCGTCTTCAAGTTGAAGCCGCGGGAGTTCGAGCTCCTGAAGTTCCTGATCCGCAATCCCGGCAAAGCCTGGTCCCGCGCGCAGCTCCTCGACCATGTGTGGGGCCACGGCTTCACGGGGGATGAACGCACGGTGGATCTCCACGTGAGGCGCCTACGGGAGAAGATCCAGGCGCCCGGCACCGACATCAACTACATCGAGACGGTCTGGCGCGTGGGCTATTCGATGATCACGAAGCTGCCATGACGACGCGCTGCGCCCGGCCTCGGCCCCCAGGGAAAGGTGGCAACGCGCACTAACAAGTAGGTTGAGGCCAAGGCCGCCGCGATCGTGGCACGGCCCCTTCGGTTGAGCCTGGCCATGCCCGGGAAGGGAGAAGTGAGATGCTCCTGGGGCCGGCACAGGCGACGAAGCACCCAATGAACCGGGCCCCCGCAATGCGAGGGCCCGGTGTTGTGTTTCGGCCTAGAACTGCCAGCGAACGCCGAGGCTCGCGACGACCTGGTCCGCGTCGATCTGGATCAGGTCGAACCAGTCTCGCAGTTCCGAGTCCATGACCCTCGAGTACGCAAGGAACCCCGTGAAGGTCGTCCCCGGTTCGAACTCGTAGTCACCTTGCACCTTGAGCTGCAAGTCAGCCATCCCGCTGATGTCGTCCGGCAGTCCGTAACTCCAGAAGGTCTGGTTGCCGTCCATCCAACCCAAGCCGAGGTCGGACGTGACAAGGACCTTCTCTGACGCCTCGTAGGCGTGGCTCACGCCGGCGTTGACGTACAGACCGTCGACCTCGTCGTAGTCGTAGTGCAGCGCAAGTCGCGGCTGCAAGGCGAGGAGCTTGTCAGGCAGTTGGTACGTGGCGCCGATCAGGAACTCGTTCGTCGCGCCGCGTTCGCCAAACGGAAACTCAAGTCCGTTCGGAAGGTTGTAGTTGATGAAGCCGCCGGTGACCTCAAGGGACTCGTTCACCCGTTGGGCGAAGAGCAGGTTGTAGTCGATCTGGCTGAACTTGCCGGCGTGGCCATCGGGCAGCCACGCGTCACCCGTCTCGTTGGACAGGTCCATGTTCGCCCAGGTACGGAGGATGATCCGGCCATCCCGTTTAGCGGGGATGACGATGGAAGCCTGGGGCTGCATGACCCCTTCTTCGTTCTGGATCATGCCGCGGTGGACATAGCTATTCGCGAAGTCGACCCCCGCGGTTACGTTCGCTTTTGCGTCAGCGGGGACAATGCACGAAGGGAGAAACGCGGCGCAGAGAAGCGCCGCGCTACCAAATACGGTGACACGCATGGAAGGGGGGCAGAGGTCGGGACAGGTGGAGTGAGAGAAGCTCCCACAGAAGGTCCCAGGCCACATCAGCAGGTGGGCCAAGGGCCTGGGGTGGAGGCCGCAGTGCTCCACGCGCAAAGCACGAGGAGCCAACAGCCTCCGGGCAGGCCCAAAGACTATCACGGAAGGCCCCCCCTGTCGCTTGGGCGCCCCATCGGGCCGTCCCCTGCCCCTGGTTGGCGTCCTTGGGTTGCTCTCCTCGGCCTGACCTGGGTTCTTTGCCCTGGTCTCTTTGTCCTGGGGCCCGGCCTTTCGTTCGGCCTTTCGTTCGGCCCTTCGTTCAGCCGTCAGTCGCCGCTCAGCCGCCAACGCCGAAGGGCCACGTCCCCGATCCGCGCGAAGGCGGCCACTTGCCGGACCGGTTCTTCCCCGAAGTCCGCGGGGGTTTCCAGATCCAGCACCAGGTAGTCCCCAAGGCAGAGGACCACGCCCTCTTCCACGGAGTGCTCAAGGCGAAGGGACAGGACCACCTCCTCGCGGTCTCCCATCACGCTCGTCCCCTCCGCCATGAAGTTATTGGATCGCTCGACCGTTGATTCGCCCGGGAAGTCCCTCGAATCACGCAGCCCATCCCCCATCGGCTCGCCGTCCGCTCCGAACCAGACAGAGCGCACGACCGCCCGGGGTCGCCGCTTACCAGCACTGGCTCCTGCTTCCTCGGACGGCATCACCACCGCCACGCAGACCTCCAAGTAGCTCCCGTCGGCGCGGTGGAAGGCAACGCCCCCGAGCAGCGCCCCCGAGAACTTCCGCCTCCGCAGAGCGATATCCCCCTCGAACACCCAGTCGCCCTGTGGCAGTCGATGGGAGAGCTCGCTCGACCCCGGGACGAACAGTGGCTCCACAGAGCCTCTGCCCCGCAGATCACCCAGGAGTTCCGCCGCGGACCTCTTCGTTTGCTCGCCCTCCAAGGACATCAAGGGCTGGCCTTCCAGGCAAGGCGTGCGCCCCTCGAGGACAAAGCGCCAGAACGCATGTTCACGTGTCCCCTCGCCGTGCCCTTGGTAGTCGCCGCGCCAGCTCATGAGCTGGTTGTCCCGCTGAATCAGGTCCATGGTCACGCCCGGCGCGAGGGGGTCGAGCAAGGCCGCAAGAACGCGGCGGGGTCCCACGGGCGTTGGGCCCGCGATCCCTGGGGCCCCTTGATCGTCCGCGGGCTCGCTGGATGCCCCCTGTGCCACCGCCGCCGCTGGAGCGAGGGTCGCCATCGCTTGCTCGTCCAGCCCTGATTCTCCTGCCCCCTTATCGCCCCCGATCAGGCCCATGCCGAGCGCTGCGGCCCCGCCCATCACCGCCACCGCTCCACCGAGACCGGCGACCCAGCGCGTTCTGCGACCTGCCCCTTCAGTGGCCCGTCCCTCGAGCCCCTCCATCGCACCCCGGATCTCCTCGATGAGCTCCTCGTACGTTGCGTGGCGCCCGTCTTGCTGTGGACAGAGCATCTTGTCGAGGAGCGCCTTCGTCGCAGGAGACGCCGCGATATCCCTGTGGGGCCTCGACGTCTTCTCGTCGACCTTCTGCTTGTAGATCGCCGTGATCGTCACGCCCTTGAACGCGGGGTCACCGGTGAGGGCGTAGAAGAGCACGCACCCAAGGCCATAGATGTCCGTGCGGTGATCCGCTTCCCTCGGGGAATCGAACTGTTCAGGTGCCATGGAAACGGGCGTGCCCATGACCGCGCCCTCACGGGTCAGCTCCATGGACTCCTCGAGGCACCGGGCGAGACCGAGGTCCACCACCTTCGCGCGGAGCCGCGGGCCGCTAGCCGACGACGTCTCCTGGATGAGGATGTTCTGGGGCTTGATGTCCCGGTGGATCATGCGCGATCCCTGCTCGTACCCGTGCTCAAGGCCGCGGGCAACGTCCAGCGCCAGTCCAAGCGCCACGCGTTCGTCCTGCGCTCCGTTTTGCTTGACGTAGCCGAAGAGATCGGGACCGTCGACGAACTCGAGCACCATGTAGCACTCCTCGTCCACCCCGACACCGGCTTGGTAACACGCGACGATGTTCGGGTGGTGAAGGCTCGCGAGGAGCGTCGCTTCCTGGCGAAAGCGCGACACGTCCCGGTCCACGGAACGGTGGAGCACCTTGATCGCGACGTCCCGCGCAAGGAACTCCTGGAAGCCGCGGTAGACCACGCCTTGACCGCCCTTGCCGAGCAGCTCCCCCACGGTGATGTCCGCGATCTCGGGCACTTCGGATCGGTACTCCGCGCGCGGCATGGGCTGGGCCGCGGGTTCGGCCGCCGGACCCGGACCCGGACGTTGATCGGCACTGCCCCCCTCGCCGAATTCCGGCATGGCAGAGGCAGGCAAGGTCACGTCAAAGTCATTGCACTCCCCAGGCCCCGGAAGGGGGCCACGGGGACCGTCGGAGTGGGAGCCCATGCTCCCCTGGTTCGGAAGGACGAACGGTCGCGCTGGTTCCCGAATCGGGAAAGGGCCCGCGGTGACGATTCGGAGACTCGCGACTGACGCAGCGCGGGATCCGACAAGCGCGACAGGGCCGGTGACGACGCGCGGCGCGCGTCATCACCGGACCGACGATCACTCGTTGTCGATGCGGTCTAGCTCTTCGATGAGCATCTTGAGCGGTGGACGGTCTTCCACCGTCTTGCCGACGTAGGCGAAGCGCACCTTCCCATCCAGGTCGAGGATCATGGTCGTTGGGGCGACTTTTTCACCGACGAGATCGAAGGTCTGGGCGACCTCATGTGCGTCGGCGTAGCGCATGCGGTAGGCGCTGCGCTCGTCGTCGGCGAGCTGCTCGTAGGCCTTCTGGAAGCCCTCAAGACCCTCAGGCCCCCCCGGGAATACAACCTCGAGTTCGGTGCCCCGCTCCTTGAACGCCTGGAGCGAGCCGTCGGCGCAAAGGGCCCGCGTTTGGGCAATGCAGTACGGACAGATCTTCCCGCCGTAGCCGCGAAGGAGCACCAACACGACCTTGCGGCCGCGGTGCTTGCGAAGGCTAAAAGGCTCACCGTCGGCAGTGATGAAGTCCATCATCGGCGGCTCCGCTCCGATGAACCGGTCGGACAAGGGACGATCCCCGCCCGGCTCGGGGAACTTGAGCGCCGCGCCGCCGCCACCTGACGAGCTACCGCCGCCGTAAAGGCCGCGCAGCTTCTTCATGGAACCCTGCACTCCCTTGTAGTAGTCGACGATCGCGTCGAAGCTCCGTCGCTCCAGCTCCGTGAAGCGCTGCACGTCGAGCGGCACGACCTTGGCCTCCGAGGCTTCGGCGATGATCGCCGCATCCTCTTCCGTCAGCCCCTCGGCCGGCGCATCGGGGTCCCCGGGCACGCTGGACGCCGCCTGGCTGACAACCGCGCCCTCGGGCACGGAAGAAACGATCTCCTCCATCGCGGTGTTCGCCGCCACCCCGGCGGTACGTGGCGCAAAGAGTGAGCTTTCGCTCCAGCCCGCGAGGAGTTCCTCCCCGGACCGGAACGAGCCACCGTCTTCGTTGCGCGTCTCGCTGCTGGTGAAGACCGCCCATGGGCCGCTGGCCTGGCCGAGCTCCGCCATGCCCGACGCCACGAGCCCATCGACCTCCGCGTAGATCTCCCAGGGCCCGGACGCTCGCCCTGAGTCGACGGCGCCCACTGCGCGGAGCGCGCCGCTCCGGTGGTAGCTCTTCCAAAGCCCATGGGGCAGGCCGTTGAGGGTGAAGCCCTCACGCTTGACGGTGCCAGAGTCGTCCCACGCCTCGGAGACCCACTCCACGCCGTCCGGCATGGGCTCCCAGGCCTCGAGCACCTTGCCATCGGCGCCGAACGCTTGCACGCGCCCGACCTTCTGGCCCTTGTAGCGCAGGGAACGCGAGGCCACTTGCCCGCCGGCCCGCAGCTTCACGAGGGTCCCAAACGCTTGCCCATTGAGATAAGACGTCTCTTCCACCGGGTCCCCATTCGGGTTGAAGTGGCGCCAGACTCCGAACTTGAAGCCATCGACATAACGCCCCTCGGTCTCGGGGCGTCCGTTGCCGAAGTAGGACCGGTACGGGCCGTGCAGGACCTCGTTCTTGAGCGTGCGCACGAGCTTGCGCGTGCCATTGGGATACTTGTCGATCCACTCCCCGTCGCGCTTGTCGTTGACGTAGACCCCCGCGGAGGTCGTCTTGTCGGGGCGTACGATTTCAGCGAGCCCGTCCTGCAGGCCCTCATTGTTCAAGTGAACGGTTCGAATCCAGGCGCTCTCGTCGAGGAGGGCACAGGACGTCGTTCCCGCGAGGAAAAGCAAAGTGGTGGCAGCCAGGTATCGCATGCTTGGGGCACGTTAAGTGGGTTGGTGGGCCCGGGAATGGCAGTCGGGCCCGAGAGATAGAGTCACGCCCGCGATCCTATCGACTTTCGGGCGACTTTCGGGGGCCAGTCAATCACCTTCACGGCCGGCGCGCGATCCACGGCACCCCACGCCCCCCACGCGAGCGCTAGCGACTAGCCGAGAAGGACATGCTTCGGGCGAACGAGGCCGGAGTTCATCGGGACCCGAAGATCTGTTCCCGGAACACCATCACCGCGATCGCGACCGCGAGCACCACGAAAAAGAAGAAGATCATGATCGCCTTCGCGACCCCGCCTCCCCTCGCCGGTCCAAGCAGCCGCACCTCCCGGGCGGCGTCCGCCCAAGTGCTGGGAGACACATCGCCGCCCAAGATCAAGGCGTCACCGAGCGGTCCCGAAGCACCCTTCCGGCGCTGCTTCATGGTCGCGGCCTTGAGCTTGCCCTTCGCGATCAACCTGGCGGCGACACGCTCGTCGAAATCAGAGGGCGTCAATGACCCATCCGATTCGACGTCGGCCCGAAGGACGGCATCGACCGGCCCCACGCGAATCACGGAGTCCAGCTCGACCCTCTGACTCACCTCCGGCGTCAGGGTGGCGCGATTGAGGGTGGTCCCGTTCGCGCTCCCGAGGTCCTTGATCTGAAAGCTGGACGTGGACGCCACGAACGCGATCTCGGCGTGGTGGTCGGAGACCGCCTCGCTCTGGATGTGGATGTTGGCCGCCGACTTAGCGCCCATCGTGTTCGTCGCCGCCAGGATCGGAACGACCCGCGGCTGCGCCGGGTCCAGCAAGATGAGCCGCGCGCCCATGGTCTCAAGGGCACGCACGGCGGCGGTGTCCCCTTTGGGCCCAAGCGTCGCGGCGGGTGGGGCCCCGGGTTCCCGGCTGGAGTTCGCGCGGATGGGATCCCGCTGGCTCGGCACCGGAGGGGCACTCGGCGGCACGGGGGATGGACTCGGCTCGGGACTCGGTGTGGGTCCCTGCGCGGGCGCGGTCACGGGGTCCACGCGGCGGCGCCTGTAGACCGTGGACGCAGCACCATCCACATCCGTCGCCTCGTGGATCACCAGCGTTTCGGTACGGGCGAATTGGATCCGCATCCCTGGCTTCAATGCGACCAACTTGCCTTCCGGAATTCGCCCGAGCCCCTCGATGAAAACGCCATTCTGACTCCCAACGTCCGAGACCACGGGGCCCGCGTCGATACGGGCGTGGAACGACGACACTGAGCCATCGGGCAAGACCATTGAGTTCTGCGATGAACGACCGATGGTCGTCCCTGGCTCGATGGCGACACGCCTCGCCGGCCCATGTTCGGAAGCGGCGATCTCAAGGAACCACTGCCCGCTCATGGGAGGCACCAGCCGCGTGCTTCGTCAACCTTTCGCTCGCCGCCCCTCACGCCTCAAGCTCGACGTCGGTACTGGCGTGGGAAGTGCACGGATAGATCCAACCTTCGTCGAGCTCTTCAGGGGTCAAATCATGCTCCTGCATCGTGACCTCCCCGGAGATCTTGCGGGTGCGGCACGTGCCACACTGGCCCTTCCGGCAGGAGCTCATGATGCCCGCCCCGGCGCGCTCGGCCACCTCGAGGAGCGTGAGGCCTTGCCCGATCAGAGCCTCAAGCCCGGAGTTCCGGAAGAGGAGTCGTTTTCCCCCAGCCTGGGGAATGGTTGCCGGCATCGGCTGAGGCGCCGCCTGTGGAACCGGAGTCGCCGCCGGCGGGATGTAGGTCTGTCCCGCCTCGAACGCCTCAGGTTCCGGTGACGCCGGGTACGGGTCGACCGGCGGCTGGGCCCCCGCTACGGGCGGGGGGACGTACGTCTGTGCGACATCCACGTCCGCTTCGGCCGGCTCCTCGGAGCCTGGCACTTGGAACTCATCGAGGATCATGGTTCCGAAGGAACCATCCGGGCCCATGACGGGCTCCGCCGGAGCGGGCTTCACCGCGGGTACCGTGCGTTCCTTCTGGGATAGCCGCCCACCGAAGCTCTCTTGGTGGATGCGATCCTTCGGCAGCCCCGCGTTTTGGAGCTGCTCCATCAACGCGGTGGAGAATGAACTCGGGCAGCACATGAAGACTTCCCGCTCCAAGAGATCCGGAACCAGGGCCTGCAGGCGCGGAAGGTCCACACGGCCGCTGAGCCCGAGCCATCCGCCGGGGCACTCGCGGGAGCGGGTCACCGTGGCCGTGATCGAAATGTTGGGGTGGCGCGAAGCGATCGACTCGAGCTCGCGACCAAAGATCAAATCGTTCGGGGTGCGGACCGAGTTCAGCATCACGACGTCCACCTTGGCGGAGACATCGGCGATCCATCGCAGCATGCTCATGAGCGGAGTGACGCCGCTGCCCGCTGCCAGGAACAGCACCTTCGGCGCCGGCTGATGGAAGCAAGAGAAGCGACCGGCCGGAGCACGGAGGGAGACGCGGTCCCCCACATTCAGATGGTCGGCCAGCCAGTTGGAAACCAACCCGCCGGGAATCCGCTTGACCGTCAAGTCGAGGGCCATGGGCCGCGACGGCGACGATGAAATGCTGTAGGAGCGACGCACGGGCTTGCCATCGATCTGAACCGTGAGCCCCACGAACTGGCCGGGCAAGAAGCGCAGGGCCAGGGGCTCCTCGGG
>CAJXRJ010000057.1 GCA_913058555.1 uncultured bacterium | reverse complement strand
TCTACACACTGCATATCGTCGGCAGCGTCAGATGTGTATAAGAGACAGCCCTCGTTCCGGGCGCTTTCGACGATCTCGACGATGTGTTCCTGACCTACCTCGCGGCGCTCTCCGCCGCGACGCTGCGCACCAATGAGCTGCTCGAGGCCCTCGAGCAGCGTGCGGAGTTCGGCGGGATCGTCGCCGCGGGGCTGGTGGAGGACGCGATGCAACGGGACGGAGCGACCCTCGTGGGCGGGAGCTCTGTGCTCGCGGGCCTGCGCAAGGAGATCTCCCTTGTGGCGCCAGCCGAGTTCCCCGTCTTGGTGACGGGGGAGACCGGCGTTGGCAAAGAGCTTTGCGTGAGGATGTTGCACGCGCAGTCGGCGCGCCGCGGTCGTCCCCTCATCTATCTCAACTGCGCCGCGCTGCCGGAGTCGATCGTGGAGAGCGAGCTATTCGGCCACGTGCGGGGGGCATTCACCGGGGCGGAGGAGGATCGCCTCGGGAAGTTCCGGCTGGCCGATGGGGCGTCGCTCTTTCTCGACGAGGTGGGGGAGCTTCCGCTGCACGTCCAGCCGAAGCTCCTCCGTGCCCTGAGCCAGGGCGAAATCCAGCGTGTGGGTTCGGATGAGGTCGGCCACGTCGACGTACGGGTCTTTGCCGCCACGAACCGCGATCTGGAAGGCGAGGTCGCGCGCGGGAGCTTCCGTGCCGATCTCCTGCACCGGCTCGATGTCTGCCGAATCCACGTTCCACCGCTCCGTGAGCGCCGCGCGGACATCCCGGCCCTCGCCGGACACTTCGCGGATCGTGTCCGGGCACGACTGGGCACCGGCCCCATTCGATTCTCTGCGGAGGCCCAAGAGCTACTGATCCAGGGGCGCTGGAGGGGCAACGCTCGGGAGCTCGAAAACGTCGTCGCGCGCGGGGCCTTGCGGGCGGCGGGCCGGGTGGACCGGGGTGATACGGTCCTCCTTGAGGCCCGGGATATCGACGTCGATTCGCCCGGGGCCAACGGCGAGCGTCTTGGGCCGCCGGCCCGCGCAGGGGCACCCGACCCAGACCAGGGCGTCGGAACCCCCTCCCCAGCCAGCCTCCGGGAGTCCGTGGACGCCTACCAGCGCTCGCTGATCCAGGCCGCGGTCGAGCAGGCCGCCGGGAACTGGTCCCAGGCGGCCCGTGCCCTTGGAGTGGAGCGGGGCAACCTCCACCGCTTGGCCGCGCGCTTGGGTTTGAAGTGAGGCCTGGGGCGGGGCCCGGGGCCCGTTCCTGGGCGCCGACAGGGTCGAGTTCTTGTTCGAGCGGCGGAATTCGCGGGGAAGTGACCAAGGTCTAGCGGAGATCTGCCGTTGGTGAACCAATGGGGGTTGGCCGCGTTTGCCCGCTTCCCCGTTGGCGTCCGTCGGCTCCCTTGCTCGACCCGCCCGACCCGCTCGAACAGCCCCGGCCTCCGCCTCGGAATCTGGATTTGAATACAAAGCTCCTCGGCCTCTCCCTCGCCATCCTCGCCCAAGGCGCCGTTTCAACCATGGCCGGGCCTATAGCCGGGTCCACGACCAGGTCGCAGCAGGGGACAGATTCAGCCCCAGCAGCCCTCCTCGCCCAGTCGCTGCCGGGGGGATTCTTGGAGGCCTTCGCCCTCGCCGAGGACCGCGAGGCCGCCCTGGAGCAGCTCATTCCGGGGACGCAGAACCACGACTACTACCGCTCCCTCTACCTACAGGGGCGCTTCGCGGAAGACCCCGCCGGGCGCACGGGCGAGCTGGATGAAGTGGATCGCATTCTCGAGGCCTGGGTGAAGCGCGACGGGAACACGGACTCGCGCCAGCGGATCGAATGGCGCCAGGCCCTCCTTCGGGCCTCCAAGGACCCCGCCGAGACGTACAAGTTCCTCGAGGAAAGGCTGCGCCTCAAGTTCGATCATCGACGTGTCGTCCCCGGTGCCCTTTCGCCTTCGCCGACGGCGCTTGACCAAGGCTTGTTCGCCACGGAGACGCTCCTCCAGCCGTTGCTCGCTTCCAAGGTCCAGACCAAGCAGCTGAGGACGGTCAAGCCCGCGCTCCTTGAGCAGCTCGTGCGCCGGGACCTTTCCAGGAGCCAGCGCGCCACGGTGCTGGACGCCCTTCCCCGCGCGGATGTTCCGGGCTTGGTGGAGGTCATTCTCGCTGACTTTGCGGCCTTCAAGCGTTCGAGCTTCGGCAGCCGCAAGGTGCATTCGAAGCTGACTTTGGACCAGCTCGAAGCCCTGCGCGGAGCCCTGCCGAATCTCCTATCGGACAAGAAGTACATCCACGAGGTCATGGGGCGCCTGGCCATGGGGCCCCACGAGTCGTTGGAGGACCCTGCCGATCGCCGGGCCTACCTCGACCGTGCGTGGCGGTTCGTTGAGACGCTCCCGCCGGTCTTCAATTCCCTCAAGGCGCACGTGCTCTATCGCGTGCTCGAGGACGACCTCGACCGCGGCCAGCCGAACACTGCGCGGCTGCGTCAGTACCTCGCGCTCCCAAGGCCTGTCGTCTACTGGCCATCGAATCGCAAGCGCGACCAACACGTCTGCGACCTGCGGGAGGATTTCAAGGAGATCACTCCCTTCACGGCGATCGGCGATGAATGGGCCGTCGTGCGCGGCAGCCTGCAGCACCTTCTGAGGGGAGAGAACGACTATCGCGCGTTTGTCGATCTTGTGGAGGAAGGCCGACTACGTCGGCTCTTCGCTGAGACGAAGCTGATCTACGGGGATCCCGCCGAAGCGGAGCAGTACGTGCGGATGCTCGGAGGTCCAGCGGCCCTTGAGTCGTTGCGGGCACGGGTCGAAGTCCAGTTCGCACGGGGAAACAGAGTGGTCTTCGGACCCACCGACGCCGTTGAGCTTGCGGTCGACATCAAGAACGTCGATAGCCTGATCGTGAAGGCCTTCCAGATCGACCCGGTGGCCGTCTTCGACCGGTTCGGGACCCTGCGTGTCCACAGCCTGGACCTTGACGGGCTCGTTGCCAGCGACGAACGCGTGATTCGCTACCAGCAGTCGAGCCTCACCCGCCATCGGGAAACACTGCGTCTTGATTCACTGGGCGGGCCGGGCCTCTTCATCGTCGAGTTGATCGGTGGCGGGGTCTCGAGCCGCGCCGTGATCTTCAAGGGGACGCTGCACCTCCTGGAGCGCGTGGGCTCCGCCGGCCACGTGTTCACGGTCCTCGACCAGGACAGGCGCCCCGCGAAGGACTCCGTCCTGCGCTACGGTGGTCGGGACTTCCTACCGGACGAGAACGGAGAGATCTTCGTTCCCTTCACCACGAAGGCGGGCCAGAAGTCCGTCCTGTTGCGAAGCGGCGACGTCGCGTCCATCGCAAGCTTCCGGCACGCCGCGGAAAAGTACACGCTCGAGGCCGCGGTGCACGCCCCGGCGGAGGCACTGCTTTCGGGCATGGCAGCGACGTTTGTGGTGCGGCCGCGGTTGACCGTCAGTGGCGAACTGATCGATCTTTCGCTGCTGGAGAACGCGCGGCTCGTGATCGGGTCCCTCGACCGGGACGGCAATCGCTCAAGCAAGGTCGTGACGGGCCTCAAGCTCGAAGCGGGTGGAGTCTTCAGCGCGGATGTCCAGGTCCCTGAGCGGACCACGGAGTTCACGGTGCAGCTCATGGGCACCGCCCGTTCCCTCAGCGAAGCCAAGGACGTGGACCTCGCCTCCGAGGCTCGGGTGTTTCCGATCAACCGCCTCCAGCCCATGAGCACGGTGCAGTCTCTTCTGACGCGCCGACCGGAGGGTTACGTGATGGAGGTCCGTGGGCGCGGGGGGGAGCGCCGTCCGGAAACTGACGTCACCGTGGCGATCAAGAACCGCTTCTTCGTGTCACCGGTCACCGTGCAGCTCAAGACCAATGCAAATGGCCGCATTGATCTCGGCCGCTTGGCTAATGTCTCGAGCGTGCAAGTCACCGGGCCCGCGGAGCTGGCCAACTTCTGGGACATTGAGACGGGCGACGTCCATGGATTCTCAAGCCAGATCCACGGCCGCACGCAAGACGTGCTCCGTGTGCCCTACACGGGTGCCATGGATCAGCCCGATCGGCGAGCCTTCTCACTTCTGGAGCTGCGCGGCAACAAGGTGTTCCGTGATGCGTTCGAATCGCTCTCCGTGGCGAACCGCTACCTTGAGATCTCCGGTCTCACCCCAGGGGACTATCGCTTGGTCCTGAAGGAGACCTCCGCGGCTTTCGACATTCGCATCGTCGATGGGACCCTTGAGGCCGGCTACGCCATCGGAAAACACCGATCGCTGAGCGCGACCGATCGGACGCCGTTGCAGATTGCCCAGGTCATCCGCGACGGCGAGGATCTGATCGCGCAGCTCGGCGGCGTCAATCAATGGACGCGCCTGCACGTGGTGGCGACCAAGTATGTCGACCCTTTCGAGGGGGCCAGTGGCCTTCGCCTTGGGACTCTGGGATCTTCCCGCAGGCAGTCGATGCGGCGCCCGCAGGCGAGCTATCAGTCGGGTCGCGTGATCAGCGACGAGTATCGATACATCCTTCAGCGGCGCCAGGAAACGGCCTATCCCGGGAACATGCTCGATCGGCCGGGGTACCTCCTGAACCCTTGGGTGACGAGCCGCACCGACGATCGGATGATGGAGGACGGCCGGAGCGGGGAGGCTCCTGGGTCTACGGGGGAGCGCTTTGGGGGGAGCCGGAACTCGCGCCACGGCGGCCGCGCCCAGGCGGGAGCGTCCTTGTCGCCTACCCACAATCGCACCGTTGACTTCTTGGGCGCTCCCGGGATCGTGCTCAGTGGGCTCGTTCCCGACGACCAGGGGCGGGTTCGAATCCCCATGGGGGAACTTGGTCCCAATCACATGCTGCGTCTTGTGGCCACCGACCACGCGATGACGGTGGCGTTGGATGTGACTGGTCCTGAGAAGGACCTGGAGCGCCGCGACCTGCGCCTGCTCGACTCGTTGGATCCCGCACGCGCCATGACCCAGCAGCGCCGCGTGCTGTTCGCACGGGCGGGGGAGTCGATCGAGATTCGGGACGCGGTGAACGCCGGCGCCCAGACCTATGATTCCCTGGGCGATGTCTTTGGCCTCTTCCGCACGGTGGCGGGGGAGAACGCTGAGCTCATCAAGTTTGAGTTCCTGACGCGCTGGCCGTCACTCACGGCTGATGAGAAGCTCGCGAAGTACTCAGAGTTCGTCTGCCACGAACTGAATGTTTTCCTGAAGCTGAAGGACCCTGCATTCTTCGCGGACGTGGTCCTGCCATACATCGCCAACAAAGGGCATCGCACGTTCATGGACGATTGGCTCCTGGGGAATGACCTTGGGATGTACCTGGAGCCCTGGTGCTTTGAGCGCTTGAACGTCGTCGAGAGGATCCTCCTCCTGCGTTCCACGGGGGCGGATGCAGCGGCCCACGCCGAAGACCTGATGGCGCTCGTACCAAGGGGCACGTTCTCCATGGAGAATGCGTTTGGGCAGGTCTTGCTCTCTGGCAAGTTGGAAACGCAGAGGAGCGGTTTTGATGCGAAGGTGGCCTTCGGCCGCAGCGCTGCGAAGGCGCCTTCCCCTAAGAAGAGCCTGCGCGAGCGGCGGCTTGCCGGGCTCGATGCTCTGGTCCTCGAAGAGGCAGAGGAGGAGATTCTGGAGGACTTTGAGGCGTTCGACAGCAACGAGTCCGACAGCGATGACTGGGGCGCGGAAGATCCTCTGGCCCCCGACACATCAGCCACTGTCTTCGGGCTCGGCGGTGGCGCGGGCGGCGATATGAAGCGCCGCGGCAGGGCTAAGGGGTTCTTCTTCCGGGATCTGCAGAGCACTCAGGAGCTTGCCGAAACGCACTACTGGAGCGTTAGGCTTCTCAATACGAAGGCCGATCTGATCACGGTGTCGCCATTCTGGCTGGATTTCGCCCGGGCGGACGGCGAATTCGTGTCGGGCGCATTCCCCTTGGCAACGCGCAACACGGCGGAGATGCTGCTCGCCCTTGCGCTGATCGATTTGCCGTTCGAGGCGGCGGAGCACAATGTCGTGGCCAACGGCCGAGCAGTCACGATGACCGCGGGCTCGCCGCTCTTGCTCGCCCTTGAGGACATTGGCGACGCAAGGCGCGAAGACGGAACGGCCGAGGTGCTTGTGGGCCAAGATTACTTCCGCCCGGAGCGCCGCACCAAGATGGTCGACGGGCGGGCGGTCGAGGACTACGTGAGCGGCGAGTTTCTGACGGGCCGTGCCTACGGAAGCCGCGTCGTCATCACCAATCCCACGTCGGCGTCGATCGAGCTGCAGGCGCTCGTGCAGATACCGAAGGGCTCCATCCCCCTGGCGCAGACCAATGTCACCCGCGGGGTGTCCGTTGCGCTTGGTCCCTACGGATCCAATTCCCTTGAGGCGTTCTTCTACTTCCCTGAGGCCGGCGAGTTCGCCGGCTATCCGGTGCATGTCGGCCAGGGCGACGTGCTCCTCGGAGCGGCAGAGGCCGTGACCTTCCGCGCGGTGCCGAAGCTCAGCAAGGAGGACACGGGGACCTGGGAGTGGATTTCCCAGAACGGTGATCTCGAGGCCGTGCTGGAATTCCTGCGCCAGGGCAATCCCCTTGCGCTTGACCTCGGCAAGGTCGCATGGCGCATGGGCGAACCCGCCGCGTTCGCGAGCATCACGAAAGCGCTAGCGCGTCGAAACGTCTACAGCGACGTCCTTTGGCAGTACGGTATCAGGCACCAGGACGCGGGCGCGACCCGTGACTTCCTGGCGATGAGCCGCACGACCTTGAACCAGGTGGGCGCTCCCTTTGATTCGGTGCTCCTGACCGTCGACCCCCAGAAGCGCGCGCTCTATGAACACCTGGCGTACGAGCCCCTGGTCAACGGGCGCACCTACGCCTTCGGCGGACGCCGTGAGATCCTCAACGATCAGTTCAAGGCGCAGTACATGGCGTTCATCGGGGGCCTGGCCCGGGGTTCGGAGCCGTCGAGCGAGGATCGGATGGAACTCTGCTACTACCTGCTACTCCAGGAGCGAGTGGGGGAGGCGCTGGCGGCCTTTGCCAAGGTGAATCGCGCCGAGGTGAACACCAAGGTTCAGTACGACTATATGGCGGCCCACCTGGCCTTCTATCGTGAGGACGTCGCCGGAGCGCGCGCCATCGCGGAGCGCTACGCGGATCACCCAGTGGCCCGCTGGAAGAACCGCTTCGGGAACGTCCTGGCCCAGGCCCTCGAGATCGAAGGCCGCGGCCCGCAGGACGTGATCGATCCGGACAACCGCGACCAGGCACAAGGGGCGTTGGCGTCGAACGAGCCGGTGCTAAGCGTGCAGGTCGAAGATGGGCGGCTCTTCGTGGACTACGAGCGGATTCCGGAGCTTGAGATTCGGTACCACCGCATGGACATCGAGTTCCTGTTCTCCAACAGCCCGTTTGTGCGGGGCGAGGGCGGCGCCTTTGGGCTCGTGCAACCGAATCGGGTGGATACGGTGGCCCTGGACGAGGGCGAGACCCGGCTCGCTGTTGAGCTCCCGGCTGAGTTCCAGGGCGCGAACGTGCTCGTGGAAGTACGCGGCGCCGGCCTCGCGCGTCGGACCACGTACTTCGCAGGAGATCTGGTGGTGCAGGGCCTTGAACGCTATGGGCAAGTGCGCGTGGTGGACGGTGATACAAAGAAGCCGCTGCCGAAGACTTACGTCAAGGTCTATGCCCAGCTGCGAGGGGGCAAGGTCAGGTTCCACAAGGACGGCTACACGGACCTGCGTGGGCGCTTTGATTACGTGTCGCTTTCAGGTGTGGAAGGGCCGCCGGTGGAGCGGTACTCGATCCTCGTGATGAACGAGGCGTCTGGCGCGACCATCCAGGAGCTGAGCCCGCCGGCGCGTTAGCGTGGCGCTTGCGGGACCCGGCCCGCTTCCATTCAGCGAGCGACTCGGTGCGCATGGCGTAGGATTGACGCCATGCGCACTTTGCTTGCATTGTTGCTACTGCTCGCAGCGGTCCTGATCGGCGCGGCATGGCTCTCAGGGGGGACGGATCATTTGCTAGATGGCGATCGGCCCCCTGGGCTGGATGATGACGAGGTCGCTCGGAGCGCTGGGGAAGTCGCGTCCTCCGTAGCTGTCGTCACTTCACAGGCGGGGGAGCCCGGCCGGGAAGCGCAGCAGCCCCATCCCGCCGTCTCGACGCTGCGGCCCTTGCCGAAACCTGAGGGCGTGAGCGCGGCGGGGGCGAAGGCCGCAAGGAATCGGAGACTGTTAGTTCGTGTTCTCAGCTCTCGCGGGGAGCCAGTTCCCGGCGTACCGCTCGAGCTGCGAGCGGAGAATCTGGACTACTACGACAACATGCGCCTTCTGCGTGCGGAGAGCGGCGAGTCAGATGGATGTGCGAGCTTTGATCTTTCCGACCGGCGCGTCTTGAGGGTGATCGGCGACTTCGCCAACTCGAACGGTCGCTTCCACGTGGACGCGCTCCTTCCCTTCGCTGAGCCCGTCTCGGTGGAAGTGTTGAGCCATGAAAACCAAGGCGAACCGGTGGATCTAGTGCTGCCGGGCGCAGGGAACGTCGAGGTACACGTCACCCGGGCTGACGGCACGCCCCTGAATCAGAAGGGTTACCTCTCAGGGACCTGGATCTCGGGGGAAGAGGCGGAGAGGAGGCCAGGGGTCCAAGGAGAGACGCTCGGTGACGGCCTGGAGGTGGGGCCGGATGGCGTCGTCCTCTTCGGGCGCATTGGCCTTGGCCTCCGTCTGTCATTCATCGGAAAGTCGAGGGGGCTCTTGAAGGGGTCCCTCGTGAACGTTGCGGGCCCGAGCCAAGATGGCGAGACCGTGAAGGTCGAGCTGCGGCTTGGGCAGCCGCTTCCCTTGCTTCGGGGCCGCATCATCAACCTGGCGGGGGAGCCACTTGCGAGCGAACGGGTGGGGCTGCACTTCTTCCGCATCAGCGAAACGGGGCGCGCCGATCTTCAGGCTGCGGTGAGTACCTCGCGACTCACCGATGGCGGTGGTCACTTTCAGCTCCCCATGGACTTCGGCGAAGGCTACAACGCACAGGTCATTTACCGGCGGCAGGGCGTGCAGGCCCAAAAGGACGCCCAGTGGTCCACGGGCACTTTCCAGGTGCCTGCTGGCATCCCCTCGGGGGCTCCCCTCGACGTGGGCGCCGTTCGCCTTCAGGCCGTGCCCACGTTGGCCCACGGTCACGTCGTCGACGCGACGGGCGAGCCTGTCCAAGGGGCGCTCCTCAAGTTTGAGCAGGTTTGGGGCGACCGGCCCGATCAGAGCCGGGCCTTCGGGTCTGGGCCGATCTATTCGGCGCCGGACGGGAGCTTCCGGCTCCGTGCCACGCGAACTTTGCCGCGCCTGGGCGTGCGGGTGACCTGCGCCGGATACGCGCCGCTGCGCAATAGCGAGCTGCCGGCGGACGGGAGCCCCGTGGTCCTTCGCCTGGAACGTGGGCAGCCGGAGAGTGGCATGCCAACAGGGTCCCTCGCCATTCGGGTGAGGGAAGACACCCGGAACCTGACGCGTGGGGTGGGTCTCTCAAGCCGCGGTCCCGACGGAGTTCTCCGTTCCGTGCGGTCCGGGGCCGGCCTTGGATTCCAGGATCAGATCAGGGGACTTCGTGTGGGAACCCACGACCTACAGGTGACTGCCTTCGCGGGCACCTGGGTGATCTGCGAAGTGAAGGGCGTGGAGATTCGAGCGAACCAAGTCACACGGGACGCGCGCTTGCTGCCTTTGGATCTCAGTCGATGGGTACGCTCCGTGTCTCTCCAGCTCGTCCTTCCAACGGGTCGTCCCGTCCGTCACCCGAAGATCGAGGTGTTCGAACCGAAGAAGGGCATCCGATGCCAGATCGAGGGGGATCGCGATGGGCTGTGCCGGTTCCCTTTGCCCGTGGGCGCCCGCGGGATTGAGATCGCGCTGGACGGAGGCACGCCCATCCGGCTCGCCCTCGCAGCCGCCGGTGAGGACACCCAGACGGTCGAGATCACTCGCTTTTCCACCCGGGGAACGAAGTGACCCGGCGCCGGGCCCTGGGATGGGCACGGCGGCACCTGGCGCAGGGAAGATCGTGACCTGGGAGCGATACACTCAACGCAGGGATTGGAAGGTTGCGTTCGCCTGGGTAGAACAAGGGCGAGTCCATGGATCACATCAACTTCCACCATCTGCGTTACTTCTGGGCCGTGGCGCGCGAGGGCAATCTGACGCGGGCGGCTGAGCGGCTCCACGTGTCGCAATCCGCCGTGTCCGTGCAGATTCAAAAGCTCGAGCGGCAGCTCGGGCACGCGCTCTTCGATCGCGAGGGGCGTCGGCTCGTGCTCACGGAGGCCGGGAGAATCGCCCTGGACTACGCGGACACCGTCTTCGAGCTCGGCGATGAACTCGTCGGCACCTTGGGTGAGCGCGGCGGAGTCGCCCGGCGCGTCCTGCGCGTTGGTGCGCTGGCCACGTTGTCGCGCAATTTCCAGATCGGGTTCTTCCAGCCTCTCATCGGTCGAGACGACGTGGAGCTGGTCATTCGGTCGGGGGTGCTGTCGGACTTGTTGCAGGAGCTAGAGGCGCATCGCCTGGATCTGGTGCTCGCGAACGTGGCGCCGCTGCGTTCCTCGAGCACCACTTGGGTTCCTCACTTGATCGCCGAGCAGCCGGTGAGCCTGGTGGGTCACCCGGAGCACCACAAGAAGGGCCGCCGGCTCGTGGACATCCTCTCCACGGAGCCGCTGCTCCTGCCTACGGTGGAGAGCAGCATCCGCACCGGCTTTGATGCCCTTGTGGCTCGGCTCGGTGTCCGGCCGCGCATCGCAGGTGAGATCGACGACATGGCCATGCTCCGGCTGATGGCGCGGGAGAGTCGCGCCCTCGGCGTCGTCCCGCCGATCGTGGTGAGGGACGAGCTCGCGGACGGCGAGCTCGTGGAGATCCGGCGGCTGCCTGATCTCCACGAGACGTTCTACGCCATCGCGGCGTCACGACGTTTCCCGAACCCACTCATCCAAGAGTTGGTCCCGGGGATCTCCGACGACGCCTGAGGCAGTCCCTCTTTGGAGCGACTGCCCGGTTCGCTTCTCGTTTCGCACCAGGCCCAGGGCGACGCGCCTGAATTCCCCGCGCCACTTGGGCTCGGCGGATGGTGGATGCCGCCGAGCTGCTAACCTGGCGTCACCCATGGCTCCTTCTCCTTCGCGACCCCTGGCGCTCTCGCGCCGTTCGTTCCTCCAAGTGTCCATGGGCTCTGCCCTCGCGGCGCATCCGGCCCTCAGCCGATCCCCAGGGGGAGCCAGAGCCAAGGCGAAGCGCGTCTTGGTGGTGTTCGAGCAAGGCGGCGTCTCGCAGATGGATACGTTCGATCCCAAGCCGAACGCGCCCCTCGAACACAGGAGCCCTTTCAAGACGATCCGGACGAGTGTCCCGGGCATGCACTTCACCGAGCTGTGTGCCAAGACCGCGAAGGTGGCCCATGAGCTCTCGGTCGTGCGCTGTATGACTCAACCGGTTCCAGGAATCGGTAACAGCCATCCGCTGGGGTCCCAGTACGTGTTCTCCGGGGCCGATCCAACGGGCCCCGTCGAGATGCCGGACATCGGTTCGGTGGTGGCGTGGCGCCTGGGCGCCGGTGCGAAGCACCTGCCGTCGAACATCCTCGTGCCGGGCAACAGCGAGCAAGCGGCCATGAGCCGGCTCGGCTTCTTGCCGCCCGCGGTGAAGGCGTTCAAGACCGGCGGGCGCGACCTCTCGGATCCGAAGTGGGAGGTGCCGAACCTGGGCCTGGCGTCCGGCATCGACGAGCGCCGCTTCCTCGATCGAAGGGATCTCTTGTCGAACCTGGACATCGGGTTCGGGGACTCGTCGAAGGGCGACGTGGCCGGCATGCGCGCCGCCATGGAGCAAGCCCACGACATGCTGACCAATCCGCTGACGCGTGAGGCCTTCGACTTCGGGACGGAGTCCGACGCCACGCGTGATCTCTACGGGCGAGGGCACCGTGGGCAGTGTTACCTGCTCGGGCGCAAGCTCATAGAGTCGGGCGTGCGCTACGTGTGCGTCGACGTGCGCGAGCCCATGACGAAGGAAACCCCCGGCGGCTCCAACATGAATTGGGACCACCACGACTTCATCTACTCAGAGGCGTCCACGAGGATCAAAGGCGGCGGGCCTGGGGCGGGACGTTTTGGTATCGGCACGTGGCCCATGATGGGCAGCACCGACCAAGCGTTCGCGGCGCTCATCTCGGATATGCGCGACCGTGGCCTCCTTGAGGACACCCTCGTTTGCTTCATGACGGAGTTCGGGCGCACGCCGAAGATCAACGACCGCAAGGGGCGCGACCACTGGGTCTACTCCTTCACGTGTCTCTTCGCCGGCGCCGGCGTCCCCGGCGGGCAGATCGTGGGCACCACCGACGAAGAGGGCGGGTACATCACGAGCCCCATGGCCTACACCTTCGAGGACTACGCCGCGACGATCTACGAGAAGCTCGGGATCGACCGCGAGAAGCCGATGCACACGCTGCAAGGACGCCCCGTGCAGCTGGCCCAGGGCGGCATGCCGATCCCGGAGCTATTCTAATGTTCACCACGATTTGTCTCGTGACGGCTGCATGGAGTCAAGCAGCCGCACCCGTGTCCTCGGACGAGCCAGCGCCGGTCAGCTTCGAGTTTGAGCTCCTGCCTGCGCTCACCCAGGCTGGATGCAACGGGGGCGCGTGCCACGGCTCGCCCAACGGGCGCGGCGGCTTCGCCATGTCGCTGTTTGCGTACGACCCCGAGGCGGACTACGAGACGCTTGTGACGGGTGGGCTCGGCCGGCGCATCGACCTGATCGAGCCGGGGGCGAGCTTGCTCCTCCGAAAGCCCCTGGGCGAGATGTCCCACGGCGGCGGCGTGCGCCTGGCCGAGGGGGATATCGGCCTCGACATCATCAAGCGCTGGATCCAGGAAGGCGCGCGCGGCCCCGAGGCGAACGGTGTCCGCCTCGATAGGCTCGAGATTCTTCCCGAGGGGCCGGTGCTGCGCACGTTCCCGGAGGTTGAGGAACCCCTGACCGCCACGGCGTACCTCTCGAACGGAGAGACGCTCGATGTGACCTCCCTCGTGAGCTGGTTCAGCACCAACGACGGCATCGCCGAGGTGGACGCCTTTGGCAGCGTGACTGGCAAGGGCCGCGGCCAGTGTGCGATCGTCGCTCGCTATCTCGATCAGCTCGTGTCGGTGCCGTTTGTGTTTGTCCAGCCGGTCGACGGCTACGAATGGCCGGAGCTTGACGAGTACAACTTCGTGGACGAGTTGGTGAACGAGCGGCTACGGGAGCTTCAGTACTTCCCGATGCAGACATGCGACGATGCGACGTTCCTGCGTCGCGTTACTTTGGATCTGACGGGACTGCTTCCAGAGCACTATTATGTGAAGAAGTTCCTCGAGTTTGGAGCCGAAGACAAGCGCGCGCGGATGATCGAACAGCTTCTCGCGTCCGACGAGCACGCTGCATTCTGGGCCAACAAGGACGCGGACCTCCTGCGCTTGACACGCGCGAATCTGAAGGAGGCCGCTGAGCCGTACGCCACCTTGCTACGGGATAGCTGGCGATCGAATCAACCCTACGACGAGTTGGTGCGAGGCCTGTTGACCGCAGAGGGGGCCGGTGCCGCGTACTACCAGGCGCTCCCCGACGCGACCACACGCATCGAGGCCACCACCCAGGTCTTCCTCGGGTCGCGTCTCGAGTGCGCCAAGTGCCACAATCACCCTTACGAGGGGTGGACCCAGGACGACTACTACCGCATTGCGACCAACTTCTCGGACGGCGTGGTTCACGCACGAACCAAGCAAGGGATCGCACCCTGGGCGGGGGAGACGAGTGCTCCGTTGGACGAGCGCCGGGCCGCGTTCGCCGACTGGTTGACCCACGAGGACGAGCGTTTCTTCGCCCGCGTGCAGGTCAATCGGATCTGGGCCGAGCTCATGGGCCGTGGCATCGTCGAGCCCGTCGATGACTTTCGATCCTCGAATCCACCTTCGAACGAAGCCCTCTTGGATGCGCTGGCGAAGGACTTTGTGGCGAGTGGATACGACCGCCGCCACACCTTGCGCACGATCCTGAACAGTCAGGTGTATCAGCGCATGTCGGAGCCCAGAGAGAACGATGAGCCCGACATTGAACTGTTCTCCCGGCAGCGGCGGCGTCTATTGAGCGCCGAGCAGATCTCCGACGCGGTGAAGCGCGTGGCAAGCGAAGGGGAGCGGGCTCAGTTGATAGGCGGCGCCATGCTTGGCCGCGCCGTCGCCAGCCAACGGGCCCGAGAGATCGACGATGAGTTCTCGGACTGGGTGAATAGAACTCGCGCATCTCTGGAGGAATCAAGGGAGGCGGCGCTGGGGCCGTGGCAGATCACCGAGATCTTCGAGGCGCCAGACGCTTTCGAGCATGATTTCGGCGTCGAAGAGTTCACTTCCGACCCACTGGGTGTGCAGGGCCTCACCTGGACCGAGCACACGGAATGGGAGGACGGCGTCGTGCATCCGTTAAAGATGCCCGGGAACTCCGCCGTCTACCTCACGCGGACGGTGCGGTGCGCTGCGGCCCACACGCTTACGTTCTCTCTCGGTAGCGACGATGGCCTGCGGCTTTGGGTGGCGGGCAAGGAGGTGCTGACGCGCAAGGTGAGCCGTGGGGCAGCGCCGGGTCAGGACACCGTGACCGTGCCGATGCCGGCCGGCGCGAGCTCGATCCTCTTGAAGATCTGGAATGGTGGCGGGGCCGCCGGCTTCTGCTTTAGCGCCGGTGAGGTCGTGGATGTGCGCCTCATGGAGCTACTCGAAATGGAGGCCGGGCCGGGGCTCGATGCGGCGCAGGAGAAGGAGCTGCGGGACCGTCATCGCTCGGGGGATGACGAGTGGCGCCAAACCACAGAGTATCTCGCCGAGACGGAGTCCAAGATCGACCGTTGGTTCGCGTCGTTACGGCTCGTGCAGGACGCTGGCGACCAAAAGGCCGAGTCGGAGCGGATCACGTTCCTCCGTGCGTTTGGCGAGCCCGCCCGCGCCACGAGCTGCGCCTGCGAACGCTCGAAGGAACCGACGCTCGCCCAAGCGCTCCAGATGTTGAACGGCGCCTACGTCGGCAGCATGGTCCGCGCCGCGGCAGAGCGGTTCCGTCCGATGAGAACGGGCGTCGACGATCTCTATCTCGCGGTCTTCGCTCGCTATCCGACCTCACACGAACGAGACACGGTGAATGCCTACCTGGACGGCGGCGACGTCGCTCGGTGGGAGGACCTCGTCTGGGCCCTGCTCAACACCCAAGAATTCCTGTTCCAACACTGATGATCTGGTGGCTCCTCCCCCTCGTTTCGGTTTCCGACGCGCCGTCCTTCGCCGCGGACGTCGCGCCGATCCTTCACCGTCGCTGCGCGTCCTGCCATATGGGGGACAAGGCGAAAGGCGGCTGGTCGGCCGAGACCTACGGGCGGCTGACCGTGCCGGGCGACACGGGCGAGACCCCTCTTGTCCCGGGAAATCCCGGCGCGAGCGAGCTGTTTCGGCTCATGGCTTCGGACGATGAGTTCGAGCGTATGCCGAGCAGTGGCGACCCGGTGCCGGCGGAGGAGCTGGAAGTTCTTCGTGACTGGATCCAGGGCGGGGCCGAAGTCCCTACCGAGCAGCAGGACGTCTCCCTTGCCGAGCTGAGCGCGCGGTCCACGCGCCACGCGCCGGCACCGGAGCACTATGCCCACCCCTTGGCTGTCACGGCGCTCTCCTTCACCGCGGACGGCCAACGGATTCTCACGTCGGGCGTGCGGGAAGTGCTGGCCTTCGACGTGACCTCCGGCAGGCTCGTCCATCGCTACGGTGGTTTGCCCCAGCGCATTCACTCAATCGTCCCCGAGGGTGAAGGGTCGATCGCCGTCGCGGGTGGGCTCGCGGGCTCCGCCGGTGAGCTGCGGCGGGTGGCCCTTGGCGGCGGCGAGGTCGCGCCTGCCGTCGATGTCTTCCGGGACCTGGCCCTTGGCGTCGCCGTATCTTCCGACGGTACGAAGCTCGCCGCGTGCGCCGCCGACGGCTCCGTGGCGTGCTACGACGCATCGACAGGACGCCGTCTTTGGAAGAGCGAACTTCACACCGACCACGTGGCAGACCTCGCGTTCACCGCGACCGGCGAGTTCGTGATCACCGCTAGCCGCGACCATTCGGCCAAGGTCTATGCCGCCGAGACAGGGGAGCTTTGGACGAGCTACACGCGCCACACCCAGACCCTCCCCGACCGCGAGATGTACCAGCACGCCATCTTCGCTGTGGCCACCGGGCCCGGCTCCGACCGGGTGGTCACCGCCGGTGAGGGGGGTGAGGTCCACGTTTGGGAGCCACGGCTCTACCGCGCCGAGGACGGCACTGCCTCACAGATGGAGACGCGCTTCAAGGCGAAGTCCCATGTGCGGACGGCACGCCTTTCGGGCGGCGACATTCTCGATCTGGCGGTCACCGCCGACACGATCTATGCCGCCACCCGCTCAGGCGAAGTCGTCGCGCTGGACGCCCGACCGGAGGGAGGCCTCAAGGCGACCGTTCTCATGAGCCGGCCCGGCGATGCGTGCTTCAGCCTGGCCCTTTCGCCGGACGGCGAGCGCCTTGCGGCGGGCACCAGCTCGGGCCGGATCTTCCTGTGGGATCTCCTCGTCGACCCATCCAAAGCACCGGCCGAACCACTCCTTATCGTGCGCCCATGACCGCCCTTGCTGGACTCTTCGCCGTTAGCTTCCTCTCGGCGACGGTCCTCCCTGGAGCCTCGGAGGCATGGCTCGCGGCCCTCGTCATCAAGGATTACGAGCTCACCACGCTCTGGACCGTCGCGACCTTCGCCAACACCCTTGGGTCCGTCGTGAACTGGATCCTCGGCCGCTTCCTCCTGCGCTACCAGGACGCCCGCTGGTTCCCCT
Organism: uncultured bacterium; assembly: GCA_913058555.1. Taxonomy (GTDB): domain Bacteria; phylum Planctomycetota; class UBA1135; order UBA1135; genus Saltatorellus. Next base: position 1,034 of record CAJXRJ010000057.1, on the reverse strand, counting down.
TCAAGGCCGACAAGCTCGAGCGCGCCAAGCGCTGGTTCGAATCCCGCGGCGTCTGGACCCTTGTGCTTGCCTGGGTCCCCATCGTCGGCGACGGCCTCACCTTCATGGCCGGCATGATGAAGACGCCCCTCTGGCTCTTCCTCTGTCTCGTCGGCATCGGCAAAGCCGCTCGATTTGGGGTGCTGATCTACCTGCTCCGTGCGGCGCTGTAGTCCCCATCGGTCGACCGCCGGCAACGGGGCTCGATTGGGTCAGGCTGCTCTTGGGTCGGATCCCCACCTGATTAGGCGCCCCGCTTCCCGCGGGCTCGAGGTCTCGCGCCGCGGGAGTCCCGAGTAACCTGCGCCCATGGATTCCCCTGACCAGTCCCGACCTGACGTTTCCTCTAACCAGAAGCTCGCCTCAGGGCTGGCCGCGGGTGCGGCGGTGCTTTGTTTTCTTCCTTGGTTCGAGATCAAGTTCAGCGGCGAAATGGGGCAAGTGTTCCAGTCGTTGGCGCAGTCGTCCCACGCGCAGATGAACACGAGCGCGACTGGCTTCCAGTTCACAGAGGGCATTTTGGCCTTCATCGCCGCCGTCGTGGCTGCCGCCGCGACCCCCGCATCGGCGTCGGGCCTCCTTCCCATGGACCGCGGGCGCAGTGCGCTGACCACCCTTAGCGCCAGCGCCCTCGCGCTGCTCTGCATGGTGGTCTTCCTTGGTCGCAGTTCCTCAGGAACCACCACCGGAATGGGAGTTTCAGGCGGACAGACCCCCTGGTTCTTCCTCGCCCTCATCCTGGCGAGCGGCGCCACCTTCCTCGCCTACCGAGAGTGCCGAGCACTCCAGTCCACCTGAGGCAAGTGACAAGCAGCAGGGCGGCGCCCTGCTTGACGAACCCAACACGGCCCGGGCACGAGTCGGCTCCGCCGACGGACCAGGGAAGGAGGAGAAGCCGGAGGGCTGGGAGCGCTGGCGCCTATTGGGAGGGATGGGGGGCTGTGAGGCTTCTAGCTTCGGTCCGACTCCGCGCAGCGGAGGGGGAGGCCAGGGCC
>CAJXRJ010000056.1 GCA_913058555.1 uncultured bacterium | reverse complement strand
ATCTACACACTGCATATCGTCGGCAGCGTCAGATGTGTATAAGAGACAGTGCGGGAGGTTCGCTCCCCAGCTGATTTGTGCGAGCTGCGCACACGATCCTCCCTTGCCAATGGGCTCTTCGCGTCCAAGGGCGAATGAGATCCTCTCCCTTCTACTTGCCTCGACTCACAGATGATCAGTTCCGCTTGTCTTCTCGTTCTCTCTCCCGCGCCTTGCCTAACCGCACCACCTGCGATGCAGGAGGAACGGCCCCTCGAAGTTCTACTCAGCTCGTCCCAGCCCATCGATCTCGTGGGCAGTCCGACCAACGTCCTCGTGACTGGCCACGCCGTGACGGGGCGCGACGCCGGTTGGGCAGTTCCCATTGTGCTCAGGATTGCCTCTACGGTTGGGGTGCGAGGCATCGCGGGGCAACTGTCGTCGGACATGACGCTGGACGCCGAGGTGCTACGAACCGCTGCCGATCTAGGTGGTTATGACCAGGGCGAGCTATCCGGGGTAAGCCTCGCAGGTGGACGCTTGGCCTACCTGGCAAGTGACGCCGCGTCGGCGATGCCTCTCGACGTCGATAGCGCGTGGCTTGACGATACGCTTCTGGCTCGCAGGGGCGCACCGCTTGCGGCGCTGGGGGCTACCTGGCGCGGATTCAGCCAGGTGGAAGCGGCCACCGATGGCAGCGTTATCGTCGTTGGCAAGGTGGAGGACGCTGCGACCCAAGGCCTTCTAGACGTGGTCGTTCGCTGGCCAGGCGAGGATGTTCTTTACGTGGAAGGCCAGTCCGTCTCGGGCCTCGGTACGCCCGGCGGCCGTTTGACCACAAGGGTGCACACGAGCCCCAACGGCAGCCAATGGACGGCTCCGATCGACTCGGCGAGCGGCGGCGCGCTGCTGCTCAACGGCGCCGTCCTAGAGTTCGACGGAGGCGGTCGCGCGATCACTGGCACGTCGATTCCGCCCGGAACGGGTGTTCCGGGCGGATCGGTTTGGGGCACGTTCAGCAACGCTCCCGTGAACGATGCGGGCGACGTTGCATTCGTCGAGGCGCTGTTCAGTTCACAGGAGAGCCACCTCGCGACCCTTCGCAACCGACGCGTCGTGGCCGTGCCTGTGCTGGCGAGCGGAACTCCCCTGGTGGGAATGGACCGCGATGGCGTCCTCCTGCGATACGATTTCGCCACGTCCAGTCCCTTCGTGGAGGGTGCAACGCTGCTGCCCCCCGGGTTCCAGATCGATGTTGATCGAGACGGCGCCGCCGATACCGGGTGGTCGAGGGCGGCGGGGCTGCCGCTTCTGCGCGGTCCCAACGCGGACGGCGCACTGGTCTTCGAGTCCTACCTGATCGACCCGTCGGGCATGTTGACGACGGCCGTACTCCTTGCACCGAGCCTCCGCATTGATCAGTCCGTTTGCGAGGGAGTGCCGCACTCAAAAGGCTATCCCGCTCGTCTGGCTGCCAGTGGAGACACCGCCGCGGACAGCAAGGACCTCGTGTTGAACGTCTACGACCTCCCGCGCATCAGCTTTGGCTTCATGCTGATGTCAAAGACGTCTGGGCTCGTCGTACAGCCCGGTGGCAGTCAAGGAACCCTGTGCCTTGGCGGCTCGATCGGGCGCTTGAATAGGCAGGTGTTCAGCACCTTCCTGACGACCATCGCCACGGTTCGGGTGGACACTGAGGCTGTGCCCCAGCCCATGGCGAACGCAGCTATCGTGGCCGGTGAAACTTGGTACGCCCAGGCCTGGTTCCGGGACACCGTGCCGGGAACGGGGCCTACGTCGAACTTCAGCTCTGCGATCGCTGTGACGTTCGACTAGAGCGCGACAGCGTCTTCGATTCGTCGTTTCAGCACCCAGGGGTAGGGCGGTGTGGCTCCGCCGCCCTACTTGATGGGCTCTGCCTCAGCCCCGCCGGTCAGTAGCTCACGCTGGTGGGTGGGGAGGCAGAGGATCGCGTCCTCCCTGTCGGGGCCCGCGGCGAGCATGGACGCTTCTAGCTCAGCCTTGGATTGCTCGTGCCAGTAGTGAATCCAAATGGCCGGGGGCAGGGGGGGCCCTTCGATGTGGTACTCCTGCTCGCTCCATCCGCCGTCCGGGAGCGAGTGGCTTGTCCAGCTCTCCTGCTGGAGGGCCTTCTCACGGTTCTCCTGGTAGACCCACTCCGCGAACTCATTGCCTTTGCGCAGGATGATGCGGTGGGTCTTGTGGTCGACCCCACGGCTGCCCTCGTCATGGACGATCCAGCCCTTCTCATCGAGGGCTTCTCGCGCCCCGTCGATGCGTTCGCAGGCGTCCTCGCCGATGTAGTGCCAAAGGGCCTGACCCTTGCGGCCGATGCGGGAGCCGCTCAGCACCGGGGGGGCATCCAGGCCCGTGGCGGCTGCGACATCCGCCGAAGAGCCCAGGTCGACCTCGGGCGGAAGGGCCGCCTCAGGAACGGGCGGGGCGGCCCCATAATCATTGAGCACGTCCTTGATGACGCTCTCAAGGTCCACAGCGTCTGCGATGACCTGGGCCACGGCGCTGGTCCGATGCAGGGGCGAACCGATGAACCGCGCCCTCGCTGTGATATCCCAGTCCACGTTGAGTGGGCTGATGGTCTCCGCTGAGTCGAGCCAGCCGAAGGGTGGTTTGTAGCCGAGGAAGACGCGGTACTCCGACTGCCATTCTCCGAACCAGAACCCTGGCTTCGAGTCGAGTTCCTCGACGACAAGCATCAGGTCGCCGATTCGCTCGGCACCGAGCGGATCCCCTGGAACGCGCACGTCGACGTACAGCATGGAGTCGATTTCCTTCGCCTGCTCCATGATCTTGTGCGCGACCTGGGAGGAAAGGCTGGTTCCACTGGCGTCCAAAATGGAGAGGGACGAAAGCTGCAGCGGATGGCTCGCGCTTCCTGGCGTGCTTGTGCTTCGGCCATTGTTCGTTTCACTGTGCGTGTAGCCCGCATGGAACTGGACTTCATGGGAACCACCCCCTGCGACCGGTTCAAAGGACCCGCCTTCGCTGCGGGCGTACGCCACCGAGGGGAAGCTCGCGGTGAGGCTCCCCAGCACGGAGATCAGAAGGAGTATCCCTAGAATGATCAGGATAATGCGGAAGGCGCGGCGCTTGCGGCGCGTCGGAGGGGTGTCGTGGTCCATTGGAGAAGGTGGGGCGGTTGGGTATTGGTGGGCAGGCAGCCCCGCAGGAACTGGTACGAGAACCGGCGAGTGTTACAGATGAACGGGAGAAAGTCCTCGGCCATCGGGCCCATGCTGGCGCTGCTCACCCTTGCGGGCTGTGCGGCGCGGGCTGTCACGGAGCGCCCACCGCCGAAGTCCTTGCCGGGTTCATTGCCGGCCCCAACCGTGCCCCGTGCCAAGGCGGACCCTGCAGACCCGAGCGCGATCCTTTTCCCAGGGACTTCCGCGTCGCCGGTTCGAACGGACCGGGAGGTTCTGATTGAAGTCGTCGCCATGGCCCAGGGCGCCCGTGTGAAGGGAGCCAAGGTCTACGCCCGTGGCGTGGATCCGCTCCGGCCGTGGTACGAGCACCTCTCACCATTGGACCGCCGGGACGACGACGTGGCGGCCACTCCCTACGGCACGACCTGCTTCCGTGTGGCGGAAGGGACGCGGATGGGACTCGCTGCGTACCACCGTCTCTACGGGTGCTCGGAGCGCGTCCTCTTCGCGAGCGCGGACGGAGACGGCCAAAGGATGCGTGTGGAGATCGAGATGCCCGCACCCCAGAAGGCGGGCCGCCTCGAGGTTGAGCTCACGTCCGACCATCGGGGCTCGGGCTTCGTTCCGGTTGGCGTCCTCCTCTGCAGCCCAGTGCTGGGCTTCGGAGTGGAACACTTTCCTCCGGCCGGCTTGGGCATCCCGACATCGCTTTGGGTTGTACCTGGTGACTACTCGCTGCGCGCGTCGCTGTGGCGAACGATGGGGTGTGGGGCGGACCCTGTGTCGCCCGATGTAGAGTCCTGGGAAGGTGCCGTCGCGGCCGTGGAGGCCGGCAGAAACACCAAAGTCATCGGGGCGTTCCAAGTCGGCTCAACGATGGTCTTTGAGGCCAGCGAGGGAGTGGCGGCGGGAGCGAGGGAGTACGGGGAGAAGGGGGAGAACGAAGACCTTCTGATCGCAACCGTTTGTCGCCGCGGTCATGGGAAGGCCTACTGCCTCCCTGAGCGGGTGCGTACCACCTGGAGGACGACCTACGGGCGCGACGAGGCGTTCCTTACGGAAGTCCGCGCGTGCTCCATGCGAGCCTTTCCGCCCGGCGACTACGCCGTCACCATCGAAGGCCACGCCTTTGAGCCTGTCTCCGTCAACGTGACCGTGCCCGAGCTGCCTGAAGAGCCCAACGGGTTTTTCGGAGACTACATCCCAGAGACGGTCTTCGTGAAGGCGCAGCTCAAGCGCAGGGCGCCCTAAAGAAACGTGAACCCTACGGCGGAGCTGAAGTTTGAGCCCAGTCCCACCGGGTCCCGGTGCCAGCCCTGGAAGTGCCACGTCGTCCCTGGGGGAGTGTTCGTCATGGAGCCCACGCCGGGAGGGATGTTGTTGAGATCGATCACCACGGAGATGAAGCCCGCTGGGCCGCTACTTCTCACCTGGCCGGGGCCAATCAGGCGGCCGAGGTTCTGCGCCAAGCACAAGGTCCCATCGCTCGCGCCCCCTGGTTGCGGGAAGTTCCCTTGGCCGGCGCTGATGAGGAAGAAGCCGAAGCTCTGTGTTGGCATGGACGCCATCGTCAGGACGAGGTCGTTGTCCATGGCGAAAGGGCTACCGGTGGCGAAGATGTCCGCCGGGCGGCCCGTGGAATTGGGGACGGCATCACAGAGCTGGTCCAGCTGGCCGAACGAGTAACGCACGGCGCCGATGTCGTTGGCGCCGAGGCTCCGGGGAAGGCCGCGTTGGTCCGTTGCGAGCGTTGTGGCTGGATCGCCCAGGCCGATCGCCGGGCTTCCGGGGAGCAGCGCGCGCGTGCGCGTCACGCCGCCGTTGTCCTGGAGTGGTCCGAGAGTCGGCATGAGAGGTGCCGCCAACGTTCCCACTTGATCCCCGAGCACGCCGTTCTGGAAGCTCGTCTGCAGACCGCCCACGCCGATAAGGTTGTGGCCGCCTGACTGGAACGTGCCGCCTGCGTCCCGCGGTGTGCCCGCGGCCACATTGCCAGCGACGACCGTGCTCGTCACGATCAGAGGGCTGGCGGTAAGATTCAGGAGACCGTTGGGGCCGTAGCCAGCTGAGAGGAGCGGAAGATCGTTGTAGGCGATCGTGCAGCCGATGACTTCGCTTGTGCCCGCTGGAATCGTCGAGCCATAGACCCCCAGGCCGCCGCTTTGGTTCTCCGTGATCGTCGAGTTCACCATCGTGAAATCGGCCCCTGCCGTGGCGATGGTCCAGCCATAGACGGAGTCATTGCCAGTGAACGTCGAACCGCTGATGAGGGCCCGGGTTGCCCCAAGGGATAGGGCGCTCGCGTAGTTGCTTCGATTGTCCACGAACTCACAATCGACGATCGTTACATCGCCGCCGAACACCGACCGGATGCCGCCTCCCGCGTAGTAGTAGCTTCCGGCGCGATTGCCAGAGATGGTGCAGTTGCGAAGCGTGAGCGGTCCGCTCTGGCTGAGCTGAGTAATGCCCCCTGCGGATCCGAAGCCGAACGGGCTGGACCCTTGGCTGTCGCGGATCGTGGAGTTTCTCATGGTCAACGTTCCGTAGTCCGTGATACCTCCGCCCCGACCCCGACCATTCTGGAGCGTCAGGCCGTCGATGGTGAGGATGACGTCGCCAGGGACGGTGATGACGGAGCCGCTGGCGAGCCCGTCCATGATCGTGACGTCGCGACCTGCCGTGCCGATCATCGTCACGTCGACGTCCGCGGTGACCGTCTCGCCATAGACGCCCGGCGCGATGTGAATGACATCGCCGTCGGCGGCGACTGCGAGGGCTTCAGTGACGGTGCAGAACGGCGTGAGTTCGGTTCCGTCGCCGACGCTGCAATTGGCCGACTGGTTAACGAAGAGGTCCGAAAGGACGGCGAATGGCATGGCGAGCGCCACGGAGCATGCGAGTTGGGGTGCGAGCATTCTAGGAGGCTATCGGTCGAGCAGGATCCCTGTGCCACGGCCCGACGGATTCCGAGAGCCTCCGCCACCGGCTTCCCTTTCGGGGGACAGATTTGCCCCCTCAGCGGCGGCTTCTCATGGCACGTAGGCCCTTCTTCCAGCTGCTCAGGCCCATCAGGATCGCGGGGATCCCGACGATGGCTCCGATGATGGTCGCGGTGAAGACGCCGCCGACCAGGATGAACACGCCCCCGTGCATGAACCAGAAGCCTGGGATCGGCTCGGGCATCTGGTCGGTCAGCGACTCTAGGAGCTCCCGTGGGTCCATGCGAGCGGGGTCCAGGTGGGGGGGAGTCCCCCGGGCCGGAGCCTGCCGGGCAGCGCCGCAGTACGTGCACTCGGTGTCGCGGGCGCGGAACTGGGCTCCGCAGTGATCGCAGTCGATGGGGCTCAAGGGACTCGGGGTCGGGGGTGGTGGGCCTCGAAAGGGGTACCCATTCGAGACACCCGATTGTACGAGTCTCTTGGATCGCGGTCTCCCATGGCGGAGGAGAGGCCCATTGAAGGTACTGTCAGTGTCCGTCCCGGTGGATTGCCAGGGGGCCCGTGGGTCCCCAGCTGCCGCGGCGTAAGTCCTGTTTTATCCCTCCAGACCCTCTCGCTATGGATTTCATGTCCCACCGCAAAGGCCTTTTTGCCGCCGCCGCTGCGCTCGCCGTCACCTCGGCCTCCGCCCAGACGACTCTCTTCTCGGACAGCTTCGAGACCGACACCTCGGCCGATTACACCGTAGCGAACGACGGCACGCCCGACGGGACCCAGGCCTTCGCCTTTGATTATGTCGCCGCCGGCATCCCCCTCGCCCCCCGCTCCGGCGCCGGTGACTTGGGCGGTCTGCGCCTGACGGCGAACGACACTATCGGATCGTCGGACGCGCTGACGGCCTTTCACAACACGGCCGTCGTCGAGGACCGCTACCGCGTGACCGTGGACGTCTGGTCCAACTACATGGGCGCTACCGGTTCGACCGAGTTTGCCCATGTTGGCGTCGGTGGCGATGGAGCGACGACGAACTCGCTCTTCTTGCCCATCACGGGCTCCGGCGCGTACATCGCCTTCACCGGCGATGGTGGATCCAGCTCCGATTTCCGTTGGTTCCGCGATGCAGGGAACTCTCCCGTTGGCGATGGCGACAGCACGACACTGCCTAATAGCCACCCCAGCTACCTCGGCCACGGTAGCAATGGCAGCGGTGCATTCTTTCAGGCACTCTTTCCCTCTCCGCCGTCGACCGACGCCGGCTCCCCGGGCAACATCTGGACGACCCTCGAGATCGTCGTGGACAATACCGCCGGTGTCATCTCGTTCAGCTTCGACGGCCAGCTCACCTTCCGTGGCGACTTCCTGAACGACTTCAACGGTCAAGTGAGCCTCGGCCACGCGGACGTCTTCAGCTCGCTCTCCATGTCCAACAACTTCACTCTCTACGACAACCTCCTCGTCGAGAGCCTCCCCGCCCTTGGTTCGTCCTACTGCGCCGTGGTCCCGAACTCCACGGGTAGCCCCGCGGTCCTCGTGGGGTCCGGTAGCGACCTTGTGGGAACCAACGACTTCACGATCCACGCGCAGTCGCTGCCCCTCAACACTTTCGGCTTCTTCTTGGTCTCCGCTGACCGGGACTTCGTTCCGATGGCCGGCGGAAGCGACGGCAACCTCTGCATCGGCCTCTTTGGCACAGGCATTGGCCGCGGCTTCGGCGGCGCGATTGTGAACAGTGGCCCTGGCGGCGTCATGGCCCTCAGCGGCGACCTCGCGGCGATCCCCCAGCCGATGGGACCCGTTCCGACGCTGGCTGGCGACACCTGGAACTTCCAGTGCTGGTTCCGCGACGCGACTGGCGGCCCCGGGGGCTCCAACTTCAGCAACGGACTCGGAGTGACGTTCAACTGATCGGACCGCGGTACTGAGCGCGACACGAGTCAAGCGCAAATGGATGAGGAGACCTGGCTGCCCACCGGCGCCCAGGTCTCCTCATCTTTTGCGCTCGAACCGTGTCGCGCTCAGTACCGCGACCCGAATGCCGCCAGGCGTGCCCGGATGAGATCTCTGCGGGCGTTTGCTTCGTTGTCGGTCGGGGCAGCCGCAGTCTCCCCTCGGCGCCAGGCGTCCACTGCATCAGCCTGTCGGCCGGCGCTCCAGAGAGCGTCGCCATGGAACAAGTAGTTGATGGGCGCGTGGCTCCTCTCGGTTGCGACTTGCAGGAGTCGAATAGCCTCCTTGGCATCGCCGTACGGCCACGGGGCCCGGTCGAGGAAACGTCCGCGCAAGCGCCACGGAGCCGAGGGATCGAGGCCTGCTGCCTGCCACCCGTCGGTCTGCTCCCCAAGGGTGCGCATGCGCTTGGCAAGGTCCGGGCCGCGGCCCCGCAGCACTGCGGCGGCAGGCCCCTCTGCCCAAGCGACCAACGATAAATGGAACGCGCTGAGGTAGAGGGCTTCGGCGTTGGACGGCATGTGGATCGCTGCGCGCTCCGCGTAGTGCAGACCAGCCGAAACCAGTCCGTGCACGCCCGACTTCAACGCTGCCGGCAGGTCGTCCTCCAAATCGACCCAATCATCGACGGTCAGGTCGGCGTCGGACACACATTGAAGCTGCCCTACGAGGAGCCGCAGGTCGGCCGCGGCCGCCAGTGCGCGGGCAGCGGCGAGCTGGGAAGGGCCATTCTCAGGCTCCTCGTCGGCGCGCTCGACGGCCAGCCGCACCCGATGGTCAACCTCGGCAATCGGATCATTCGGGACGGCTCGTGCGGCACCCTGCTTCGTAGACTGCTCGGGAAGCAATACCTCTTCGAGTGCCGGCGCACTTGTGCACCCGACCACGAGGAGTCCCACGGCCATGGCGAGCGACGACGCAAGAGACGATGAAGTGGGGAGTCGAAACATGGTGAGCGCAAGCGAGGGAGCTGCTGCGAAGGCTGCCCCGTCGACGCCCTATCGTACGCTCGCCTTCCTTGGGGCCTGGCTGGCCTTGCTTGCTTCGTGCGCGATCTATGCGGACGGCTGGCCCACGGACAACCGGATCGAGCGCTGGGGGGCGCAGCTCGAGGAAGACGAGGGGTGGGAGCTTCTCCGTAGCCAATTCGACGGTGACGAAGCCGTTCTGGTTCGTTTGGACGAGTTCGATCCTTCGGACCTCGATGTGCCGCACGCCGTGGCACGGATGGTCTCCCGCTTGGGCGAGTTGCCCGGTGTCCTTGAGGTGGTGGACGCCGTCACTCTTATCGGAGTCTGGCCATGGGAGAGCGGAGGAGCCGCCGCCCAGCGCGCCTTGGCCGATGAGCTCGACCTTTGGGCGCGACAGCCCGCGCGCCTGGATGTGATCGTGCGGATCGAGGGGACGTCTCCGCCATCAGCGAGGATGCGGCTGCGCGAGACGATCGTTGGGCTGACGGGGGAGGCGGAGGGCATGGGCATGCGGCTGCGTGCCGCTGGACATCCTCTTGTTTCCGCTGCCCTCGACAGCGAGGCGCGGAGGGTCGAGCGTACGTTCGTGCCGTTCCTCATCGTCTTGGCGGCCCTAGGGGCCTGGCTCTTCCTTGGCTCAATCCTCCTCGCAGGAATCGCCCTGCTCCCCGCAGCCACCGCATCCGTAGGGGCGCGCGCCTTTGCCCGGGCCTTCGTTGGGCCGTCCGACCTCATCCTCGTGGCGGCCGGACCGATCACTTTTGTCGTCGTCTTTGCAGCCACCCTGCACATCGTCCTGCGCTTTCAACACTACGCCGGCAACGGTGTGGCGCCCGCGCTCGCCGCCCGCGCCGCGCGTCGCGACAAGACGTCGGCGACCGTGCTGGCCGCCATCACGACGGCGATCGGTTTCGGTGTCTTCCGGTGGAGTGCGCTTCGATCGGTGGCGGAGCTTGGGTCGCTCGTGGCCGGGACCATCTTGGTCTCGGTGCCTGTGCTGCTTCTTGGGGCACCTGCGCTCCTCGCCCAGCTACACCGCGTTCCCGCGACCCCGGTGAGCCGCCCCAGGCCATGGCGGCGCCTCGCGGCCTTTGCCGTAAGGCGGCGCGGCGCGGTGGCGGCCCTGGGCGGCACGATCTTGATCGCGGGTGCGATTGCCCCGGCGTATCTCGGTACGGCGACCAATGGCGTCGCCTATTTCGACGAGGAGCACCCGGTCCGGCTGCAGTTCGAGGCGATCGAAGCGGAGGGAGCCAGTCTCTCGAGCGCGGAGGTACTCCTGAGGCACGGGGAAGGGGGCCGCTGGTCAAGGGCAGATCTCGTCGCCCTCGACCTTGGGCGGCGCCTCGCAGAGGTGGACGGCGTCACGGGGGTGTTCGGCCCGGAGAGCATTCTCAATACCGTTGCGTCGGGCGTGGGTGCTCTCGCAACACCCTTGTTCCTGGGGCGAGCCGGCCGCATCGACGGGAGCGGCTCAACCGCACGCTGGACGGTGCGATTCGATTCCGGGGAGAGTGCGGCTACGAGCCGCATGCTCGCGAGCCTTGGGGAGGTGGCGCGAGCGACGGTCCCCGGTGACGATGTGTTCCTCACGGGCTCGATCCCCCGGCTCCATGCCATGCAGGACTCCCTCGTGGGGACGCTCGCCACTTCCCTGTCGCTTACGCTCCTCGCGACGACGCTCCTCTTTGTCCTTGTGACCCGATCGCTACGGGAGGTGGCCGCTGTGATTGCGGTGAACCTCACTCCCGTCGCTGCCATCCTGGTCACGGCCGTGGTTCTCAGTATCCCGCTCGACGGTGCGACCACGATGGTGGGCGCCGTGGTCCTCGGACTGGCCGTCGACAACACGTTCCACCTCATCCATGCCGCCGGGGCCGCGCCGCGGGGCGATCGTGCGCGACTGCGTTCATTCGCCATCGTAGGAGGGGCGGCGACGGTGGGGTCGATCAGTCTGGCGCTTGGCTTCAGTACGCTCCTGCTCTCGGGCTTTGCGCCCACGGCTCGTTTCGGCGGCCTGTGCGCCATTGGGGCCGTGGCAGCCTGGGTCGCAGACACGGTGCTCCTCCCGGCGCTTCTGCCGTGGAGATGTCGCAGATGTCATGGGCCAAGTGTTTTGGAATAGGGCGTAATGAGGATCGGCGGGGGCCCGCAGAGACGACCATGGGGGTATGAATGAGCCCGCAATTCTCGGCTTGGCAACGACTGAGGGGCCGTTTCCCGCGGCGCAGGCGGATGTGCGCGCCCAGACGCTCTCGATGTTTGAGGGCGCCGACTTCGATGCCATTGAGCTGTCTTCGGTCTTCGAGAACGCGGCGATTGCGCGCCGAACCTTCGCCTGGCCGCTGGAGCGCTTCGCGGAGCGTCCGGGGGTGGCCGAGCGCGCGGCGCGCTTTTCCGAGCTGGCTCCGGTCATGCTCGCCGACGCTGCGCGACGGGCCGCAGACGAGTCCCTCAGGGGGCGTATCACCCATGTGGTGACCGTTTGCTCGAGCGGCATTGCCACGCCGACGCTCGAGTGCCTCCTCGCGGGCGACCTGGGCATTCCCGCATCGGCTCGGCGCGTCCCTGTCTTTGGCCTCGGGTGCGCTGGCGGTGCCGCGGGGCTCGCCATCGCGCGGGACCTCGCTTCGTCCTCCGAGGACGCGTGTGTCCTTCTACTCGTGATCGAGCTCACGAGCCTGACATTGATCACCGACGACGCCTCCAGGCGGAACTTCGTGGCATGTGCGCTCTTTGGGGACGGAGCGGCCGCCGCTGTGATCGGGGAGCCCACCGGCGACCACCCGGCGCTGGCGACCATCGGGAAATGCGTCACCAAGCTCATCCCCAATACCCTTGAGCTGATGGGCTGGGACGTCGAGGCGAATGGCTGGCGGGTTGTGTTCTCGCCCCGAATCCCGGCGGTCGTCAAACGGGAGGTGGGTGCGCTGGTGGCGGAGGCCATGGACGGCGAGCGTCCAACGCACTTCGTGCTGCACCCCGGTGGGGCCAAAGTCCTCGATGCGTACCGCCATAGCCTCGAGCTTGTCGATGGGGATTTGGCCGTATCCGCCGCTGTTCTGAGGGACCACGGCAACATGTCGGCGGCGACGGTCCTGTTCGTGTTGGACCGCGTGCTGCGGGAGAAGGGGCGTCCCGCCGGCAAGGGAGTCATGACGGCGTTTGGCCCAGGCTTCAGCGCGGAAGCGATCTGCCTGTCTTTCCCCGCGGGTTGACCCATGCGCGTTGTTTTCTGGCTGCCCTTTGCCTACTGCATTGTGTCGCGCGTCGCCGAGCTATTCCTTTCGCGCCGCAATGAGGCCCGCGCCATTGCCGCCGGAGGCTTCCACGTGAAGCCCGACGGGACGCGGCTCCTGTTGGCCGTTCACATCCTCTGGTTCGTGGGTCTCGTGGTTGAGGAGTGCACGGTCGGTTCCCAAGGATGGCCGGTGGGAGCTCTGGTCGCGTTCGGGGCGCTGGCGGCCGCTTCGGAGCTGGCGCGGATCGTCTGCCTCGGGGTCCTCGGCGAACGCTGGACGGTCGGAGTGGTGGTTTGGCCAGGCTTGCCCCTCGTGCGGACCGGTCCTTATCGATTCCTCGACCACCCCAACTACCTGACCGCGGCCGCCGTGCTCGTCGCGCTGCCGCTGGCGCTCGGTCTACCTTGGGTTGCAGCCACGATTGTCCCACTCAAGTTCTGGGCGGTGCGCCGGCGAATCGCCATTGAGGACCGAGCGCTACGGTAGCAGGGCCAGCCAGGGGACGCCGGTGCCGGCGAGATTCGGAAGGCGTAGTCGTCCCCTGGGTCCGTCTTGGGGACCGCGGGTTTCTTGCGGGCCGAGGGCGGGCCGCGGCCCATGGAAGCCGAAAGGTCCTTCCCGTGCGCGGGCGGGCACCCACCTGGATGACATAATGCTCCGCAATGGACGTTCTAGCGGAGACAGCCCGTGCGCTCCTGGACGGAGGTCCAGTGATCCTTCCCACCTCGATGGATAGGGGGGATTGGGTGAGTGGAGAACACGACGCCGCGTTGGCCCGGCTCGATGGAGTCGCACGGGAGGATGCGCCCGGACGGCCGCCCGCCCTTGACCTTGCAGCCGCGCGGTGGGCCCTCGGGCGGCTGGCGCACTTGGCGCAGCGGGTCGTCGCCCGAGCCGATGACGCAGCGACCGTCGAAGCCGAGTTTCAAAAGCACCGTGGGCTTGGCGCCCCCGGGCCCGCCCATGCGGAGAGCGTTTGGTCGGTGGATCTGGCCCTGCGTCACCTCGAATCCATCGAGCGCGCCGCCCGCGGGCTGATCCCGGCGGATCCCCTGCGGATAGAGATCTGGACGCTGGCTCGGGATTGGCCGTTTTCGGCCGCGCAGGTGCCGCGTGCAGCGGGCTGCGAGTCCGATTCCCCAGCGATTCCTGAGTGCGTACAGGAGCACCCGTCGCTGCGGCGCATGTACCTTGACCGGGTGACCGCCGCCCAGAACGTCCAGCATGGGCAGGTTCCGTGGGTCACTGCGGCGTTGTCCCAGGACTGTGGGCGCACGCCCGGGTGGCTTGCCCCGCGGGGTCCAGGCTTGTCTTCCCCAAAGACCGCGGCGATCCGATCCTCCGAGTCTGGCCAGTCTCCCTCACCCGACGAACCCCCAGCCTAGCCCATGGAATCCGGCGTATTTGACCTCGCTCGCACGCTCGTGCACGACGTGTTGGACCCGATGAAGCGGGCCTTCGTCGACAAGGACGAGATCATCGACCTCTTGGGCGTGGCCCTCGTGGGGCGCGAGCACCTTTTCCTGCACGGGCCTCCGGGGACAGCAAAGAGCGCACTGGTGCAGGTGCTCGGGCGGCGGCTCCAGGGCACGACGTTCGACTACCTGCTCACGCGCTTCACCGAGCCCAGCGAACTCTTTGGGCCCTTCGACATCCGGCGCCTGCGGGAAGGGGATCTCGTCACGAACACCGATGGCATGCTGCCCGAGGCGTCGCTCGTCTTCCTGGATGAGCTGCTCAACGCGAACAGCGCGATCCTGAACAGCTTGCTGGGCGTGCTCAACGAACGCGTGCTGCGGCGCGGCCGCGAGACCCGTGCGCTGCCGCTCGTTATGGCGGTGGGCGCGAGCAACCACCTGCCCGAGGACGACGCGCTCGGTGCGCTGTTCGATCGCTTCCTGCTGCGCGTGCGCTGTGAGAACGTGTCGGATGAGCGGCTCGGGGACGTCCTCGAAGCGGGGTGGCGACTGGAGCAGGCGCGCGGCAGTGCGTCCGGCGCAGCCGAGGCGCCCGTCTCCATGGAGCAGGTCCGCGAACTGGGCGATGCGATCATCGATGTGGACCTCTCGGGGGTCCGCGGGGCGCTCGGTGAGCTTGTGCGCGCGATCCGCGGCGCCGGTATCGCTCTTTCGGATCGTCGCGCCGTGAAGATGCAGCGTGTCGTCGCCTCCTCTGCGCTCCTCGCCGGACGCGCGGCTGCGATGCCGAGCGACCTCTGGGTGTTCCGCTACACCTGGGAGACCGAGGAGCAGCGTGAAGTGCTCGCGGCCCTCGTCGAGAAGGCCCTCAAAGACGTAGACATGGACAAGGCCCACCCGCGGGCCCAAGAAGGCGTGCGGCCGGACCCAGAGGCCATCGCGCGCGACCTGGATGTCATCGAGGACCGCCTGGACGGGAACGATGAGTCGGCCCAGCGACAGTCACTGCCCCAGGACCTTGATGAGATCCAGCTGCTCGCGGCGCGGGTGGAGTGGGTCGAAGATGAGGTGGCGCGGGATCATCTGATCGAGCGCCTGAACGGACTACGGAAACGCGCTCAGGCGTAGGCCACTGACGCCGTGGCGACCAACGACGAACGCTGGGCCTGGTACGCCAGGGCGGAGAGCGCCGAGCGCGGGGCCTTGGGCGTGCTCCGCGTGCGGGCGGACGTCGAGTGGCTCCTCGATGGGGACTGGATTTGGCTGCGTGGCAGCGGGCCTGCGGAGGAGGTGGCGGCGGATCTTGGGCGCGGCGGCGCCACGCTCTTTTGCCCGTCGACGGGGAACGGGCTCGTGCGAGCCCATCCGCCGGGGCAGCGCGTTCCCACGGCGATCGTGCCCGAGGGGCCGTGGAGTCCAGCGAACGAACTGGTAGCGGCCAGGGCTTCGGCGCCGATGCTGAGTGGAGGACGTCCACACGGCGTGCCCCTGGGCCTCGCCCGGGGCGGCGCCCCGCGCGAGGCGGCGGCGATCCGCGCTCCGCTCGGGGTCTTCGCCGAGTGGGCTCTGTCGGCGCCGGCCGCACGGCTCGAGCCGTTGACGTTCTTCGTGGATGGCTCCCGCCAAGCCTTTGTCATCGGCCGGCCCCTGCCGCCGATCGCGGGAACCCTCTACTGGTCTGAGGCTGGCTTATTCGTTCCGGTCGGCATGCGGTTCGAGCCGAACGTGGAGCCGGCCACGGCCCGGGCGGTATTGGGGAGGCTCGCACCGGGTGGGGCCGCTGACGATCACTTTGTCATGGAGACCAGCGGAGCGACCCGTCTCCCGGTGGGCGTGGGGCTACCCGTGCGAAGGGCGTCGCTGCGGGCGACCATGGCGGGCTTGGTGGGGCCATGAGTGTCGCCGAGGAAGTGCTACGCCGGTACCTGACGTTACCGAAGGCGTGGCCGATGACCTTTCCCATGGCCTGGGACGAGCGCTGTGAGGCCGTTATTCACAAGACGCCCGGCACGACGGTGGCCTTTCGCGCGGAGATCGAGGCGGCGCTTGGGGCTCTGTTCCGGGACGGCCTTGTGCCGCCGTTTGTGTCGGTGCTCGTGGGCTTCAAGCTCATCCGAGCGGCGGCCGCCGGCGGCGGTGCGCTCGGCGACGTCGATTCGGGGCTCTGGCGGGAGCCCATGGCGACTGCCCATGTCGTCGTGCACATCCTGGAGCAGGGCGGGGCGCCAAGGGACCCCGAACGGGCTGCGGTTCTCTGGGCTGGGCTGCAAGCAGGGCTGCCGAGGGAAGGCGTCACGGATGAGGAATCGTCGCTGGATGGGGAGCGGCTTTTGCTCGCGGGGAAGCGCCTCGTCGAAGCAGGTATCGCGAAAGCGGATCCGGACGAGATCTTACGGCGCGTTCGCACGGGCATTTCAGACGAGGTGCAGGCCGCGCCGCTGGAGTGGGTCCTGGACCCGGGTGAAACGGCGCTCAACGGCGCGGAAGCTGTCGCGCAGCTCCTACGGGAGCTGGAGTCGGACGACGACCATGGCGAGCTGGCGCGCCTTGCCTATCGGCTGATGGCGCCGCTGCGCCTGCCGAGGGCCGCGGCGCTGCACGAAGACCTTCCCATTGGCGGTTACGCCGACATCGCCAACCGCGGCGAGATCGACAGGCTCCTTCTCTCGGAGTTGGCCCAGGACGACGACGTTCTCGCGTCACGCATCGTGCTCGGCGAAGCGATGTTCCTGCGGCGTGAAGTGCCGAAGGACGTGCCGCGCCAGGACCTCACGGTGGTGGTGGACTCGGGGATTCGGATGTGGGGCACCGCGCGCGTCTTTGGGACGGCTGCGACTTTGGCCGTGGCTGCGTCGGCGGACCGGGGGGCTTCGGTCACGGCCTATCGCGCCCAGGGCGAGGCCCTTGAACCCATGGACCTGGGCACGAAGGATGGGCTGGAGGAGCACTTGGGCAAACTCTATCCCGACCCACATCCCGGGCCTGCGGTCCTTCAGGCATCGGGCAACTCCGTTGCCGGACAAAGGGTCTTGGTCACGACGCGAGCTGCCTTTCAGAGGATTGAGCTGCGGGAGGCGCTCGGGGCATGCGGAGCCGATTGGGCCGTCGTCGCGGTGGACGCCGAGGGGCACGTGGAGCTCTTTGAATACTCCGCGCGCGGCGTTCGACTCGTTTCATCCGCTCTGGTTTCGTTGGAGGAAACGGGTGCCCAGGGCCGGCGGCCGAATCAGAAGGGCCTTCCCCAGGAGTCTCCGGACCTCCCGCTCTACTTCCGAGAGAGTCCTGCGCCGCTGCGGATCGGCCATGCGCTCGACCGGGGCATCGCCGTCGCCCATCCCGACGGCGTGCTTGTGATTACGCGGCGCCGTCAGGTCGTATTCTGGAGGATGTGGTCCGAAGAGGCGGCCAGCGGCACACGGCGCGGCGCACAGGAACTCGGCACGCTGCCCTCCGGGGTGGTGATGGCCTTTGGGCCATTGCCCGAGGGCGCGGTGGTGGCGATCTACGATGGGAAGCAGCGCGTGTTGTGGCGGGCGGAGTTCAGCTTCGACGGACGAACCGGCATCCAGGAGTATCCCGTCAAGAAAGAGCCCTGGGTCGCGCTGAGCGGTGGAAGTTCCTGGGACTTGAAGTTCGTCAAGGAGACGAAAGAGCCCTCGGTCGTGCTGAGCAGTCGCAGTTCTTTGGTCTTGAAGATCGGCAAGGAAACGATGGTCGCTGCGCCGGAAGGACTGCGTTCGACGGTGGTGACGGGCGTGCCGTGGCAGCGGGCGCTTGCTTGGGGGACCGGGATGGAGCTCCTCCGTGGAGCGGGGATCGTGACGCTGCCGCTGCTGCAGAATGTGCAGAAGATCGGCGTCACGAAGACCTCCAGTGCGACGGCGGAGATCCGCCTACTCATGGGTGATAGCGTTTGGTCGCTTATCGTTCATCGGCGCAAATCCCTTCAGCTTGGGCAATTCGATTCTGTGTCGGGCGAGGTGTCCTATCGCCCGTTTGAGCTTCGTCGGGGCTCGGTTCCAGCGACGAGGATCTTGCGCCACTGCCAGCTGCCCGGGGGGCCGCGTGCTTGGATCGATCAGCGTGGCCTTTTGCACCTGCGTGCGTTGAACGGGGGGGGAGGTGACCTGACCTTGACGCTCGACATCGCGCAGGAGCCAGCTGCCTGGTCGTCCCGTGGCTGGACGTATCACCAGGGCGAGGCTGTGCTCGGGCGGCCGGAGCTACTGGATAAGGTGAACCGGTGGCTGCTGAACTTTGCCGGTGAGGTGACCGAGGCCATCGTGGGGCAGCAGCCGTGAGTGCTTCTGGAGTGGACCCGTGGCCGGCGGTTCGGCCAGTGCCGTTGCGTGCTGGGCAAGAATCTGGCCAGGAGCCAGCGGCGTGGTGGATCCCCGGCGACGATGCGGCGGCTTGGCTGCACGTGCTGGCTAGCTTTACGGGCCCCCGGGTGGGGGGGGGCGCGAGGGGATTTCAGCTGTACGTGCTTCCACGG
>CAJXRJ010000055.1 GCA_913058555.1 uncultured bacterium | reverse complement strand
GAGTTCAGCGACGGCGCCATCGCGCGCGGCATCGGCACCCACGCCCCCAGCCTGATTGCCTTGCCGGTCCCGGCTGGCGCCATGAAGTTCCTTGCCGACATCGGGCCAGAACAGAACGGCGTCGCCCAACAGGACGGAAGGTCCACCACCATCGCCTTCGAAATCTGGTGCCAACGAGCGTCCCGGGCAAAGCCCTTCCTCGAGTGGATGGAGCTCGTCACGGACGCGTCCACTTCCCCCCAGTCCCAGCTCGCCGCGCTCCAGGAACTCAGCGCGGACCCCATGGGGGCGCTGCTCTTGATCCGCGCCAAGAGGGAGAACAAGATCCCCGCCGCCCTCGTCCCCGAGGCCGCGCGTCTCCTCTTCGCCTCCGACGAACTGGCCGTGCGCGCCTTGGCCAGCGAGCAGTTCGAGCGGCCGGGAATGGAGGGACACTCGTTCCCCTCCGCCACCGTGCTCGCGGCCATGGCGGGCGACCCCGCCCGCGGGCGCGTGCTCTTCCAGGACACGAAGCGCGCGCGATGCGCCACCTGCCATGCCTACCAGAGCGGCGACGCGCGCATCGGGATCGACCTCGGCCCGGAGCTGACGATGATCCATCAGAAGCTCACAGGCGAGGCTCTCATCGACGCGATCCTCAACCCCAGCGCCT
This sequence comes from uncultured bacterium, assembly GCA_913058555.1. Classification (GTDB taxonomy): domain Bacteria; phylum Planctomycetota; class UBA1135; order UBA1135; genus Saltatorellus. Next base: position 17,663 of record CAJXRJ010000055.1, on the reverse strand, counting down.
CCATTGCGTTTGGCTACGACACTTACGTCCTCGCCACCGATGACGGCCTGCTGCACTCGGGATTCCTGCTCGCGGATGGCGATACAGTGGTCCTCCTCGGCACCGACGGAGAGCGTCTCGTCTTCGACGCAGACGAGATCACGGCCCGCCGCAAGCAAACGACGTCCACCATGCCCCAGGGGCTGGCCCTTGAACTCTCCCCCCAGGAGCTCAGCGACCTCGTGGCCTTCCTTTCCGAAGCGCCCGACACCCGCGGAGAAGAGAAGGATGAAGTCGTGCTCTTCGACGGCGGCTCCATGGATGCCTGGACCCACTGGCTTAGCAACGACGAAGTCGCCTTCGGGGACGTCTGGTCCGTCAAGGACGGTGTCATTCGCTGCGAAGGGAAACCGGCCGGCTACCTCAAGACCAAAGAGACCTTCGAGAACTTCCGCCTGACGCTGCAATGGCGCTTCGACCCCGAGGCGGGCCCGGGCAACTCCGGCGTTCTCCTGCGCACGACGGGACCGGATCGCATCTGGCCGCGATCCATCGAGGCCCAGCTCCAGCACCGTAGCGCCGGGGACTTCTGGAACATCGGCAAGGTCCCGATGACCCCGCCCGCCGCCCGCACCAAGGGCCGCAACACCAAGCGCGCCGCGCCGTCGAGCGAGCGGCCCCTCGGCGAATGGAACGACTACGACATCCTCGTGGATGGGCCGCGGGTCGAACTGCGCGTCAACGGGGTGCTGCAGAACACGGCGGACTGGTGTGAGGAGATCCCGGGGGCGATCTGCCTTCAGTCCGAAGGCGCGGTAATCGAGTTCAGGGACATTCGACTGACGCGCCTGAGCCGGGACAAGTAGTCGATCACTCGCTCTTCGGCTTCTTCCGCGAGGCCCACTCCAAGGCTTCGGCCAGGGCTTCGCGGGAACGCACCGTTCGCTGGTGATCGGGCCCATGCCGGGCCTCGTTCCCGCGCGTGGCATCGCCGAGTAGTTGGATCGCGCGGGCGATGCGAACGGTGTCGATGAGGGAGTCTGAGTTCTTCTTCTCGATCGCCACGAGCGCAGAGCCGAGGGCATACTTCGACTGGAGGGTGTCGGGGTGCCCTTCCGGCAGCGACTTCTCGCGCATGGCGAGGCTCACCTCAAGCTCCTCGATGGCCTCCCCATAGCGCTCCTCCGTCACGAAAGTCACGCCCCGTAAGTGGATCGGCCGCGCGATGTGAGAGTCGTTCGGGGGAAAGTGCTCCCGGTAGATATCCCGTGCTTCCGCGGCCATCTTGCGGGCCCGGTCGTACTCCTCGAGTTTGAAGAGGTAGTAGGCGCTGCCATAGAGACTGTCCGCCGTATCAGGGTGGCGCCCGAGCTTCCTTTGCCTCGACTCCAGGACAGCGCTCGAGAGATCCAAGGCCTCCTGGAATTCCCCGCGGTCCGACATGAGGATCGCGAGCATGTAGCGACTGACCAATCGGGCCCGATGCCCCTCCGGGAAGAGACGCTGGCGCATCTCCAGCGACTCACGCATAGCTTCCTCGGCCTCGTCCAAACGCCCAAGGCGCCGGTAGAGCCCCCCCATGTTCGAGAGTGTCGTCGCGATCTCTTGGTGGCCCGGCGGCAGGATCCTTTCCTGCATGGCGCGCGCCTCGCCGTGGATCTCGAGGGCCCTTTCGAAGTCGCCCCGGCGTGCGTAGACGCTCGCCAAGTTATTGAGATCGAGGGTGACAAAAAGGTGCTCACCGAAGCGCGCGCGATCCCTCTCGAGGAGCCCCTGATAGATGGCCTCTGCGCCGTCGAGGTCGCCCGACTCCATGCTGATCGACCCCAGCTGGAATCGGCAGAGGTCTACGTCTGGATGATCCGGCCCAAGGAGGGCCTCGTACATCGCCAGGGCGGACTGGTTCGAGGCTTTCGCCGACTCGACCTCACCGAGCGAAAGGTAAAGGAAACCGAGATTCAGGTGCGCCTCAGCGACCTGCACATGGTCGCCTTCGTACAGCGCCTCATAGATCTTCAGAGCCTGGAGCCAGTCCGCCTCGGCTCGGTCGAATTCACCGATGCGCTCGAGAACAAAGGCGCGCCGGGCAAGGGAGTTGGCCGTGGCCTTATGGGGTGTGACTGATGGGTCTCCGAAGATCGCCACCATCTCCTGGTGGGATGCCTCGACGTACCGCAGGGCCTCCGACATGGGCCCCGCGTCCTCCAAGTAAAGGCCCAGCCGCCCCTTGGCTTCGGCGATCTCCTTCAGGGGCCGTGGCACCCTCGCTTCGAGCTCCTCAAGCGCACGTCGCAGCTCCTGATCGGCCTGCGCATAGTCGCTGCAGAGGTAGAGCGTGTGCCCGAAGAGCGAACGCACTTCTCCTGTTCGATCGAGGTCCCCCTCCCATATCGCGCCGCCCGCCTGCTCATGGAGCGCGAGGGCCTCGCCCAGGAGGTCCCGGGCCAGCTCCACGTCGCCGAGGCCCTTCCACGCGAGCCCCATGGTCTCCAGCAGAGCGGCGCGCACCCGCGGCTCCGACTTCAGGCTCTGTTGGATCTCGTGGGTGCCGCGGGTGAGGAGCATGTCCGCGGTCACGCGCTCGCCGGCGTTCTGAGAGGGGTCCGCCACCTCGAAGAGCCCAACGAGGAACTCGGACACCTCGCGGCTCACGCGGACTTCCCTGGCCGCGCGATCCCTCTCGCGCCGGATCTTGGAGTTCTGCAGGGCCGTAACGATCGAAAAGCCCACCAGCATCGCGGCGAACAACCCCGCCGCAGCGACCCACCAGAAATGACGCCGGACAAACTTCGAAGTCCGGTAACCGACGGTATCGGGCCTGGCTGCGACCGGTAGGCCCCCGAGGTAGCGTCCAAGGTCGGCGCTCAATTCCGCAACGCTTGCGTAGCGTCGATCAGGCTCTTTGCGCAGGGCCATCGCCCCAATCGTGTCGAGGTCCCCCGCCAGGTGCTTGGGAAGGAACGGGCGGGCCGCGCATTGGGCCAGCGCATCGCTCATGCGCGGGGGCTGCTCCTCGCAGACAACCCGCTGCACCTCGGTCGGCCGGCGCGTCTCGAAGGCATAGGGCCTCGCCCCGCCAAGCAGCTCGAACAGGATCACCCCGAGCGAATAGACGTCGGAGGCGGTGCCGATCGGCTCCCCGAGGATCTGTTCGGGGCTTGCGTACTCGGGCGTGTAGAGCGAAGCGCCAACTTCGGTCATCGGCGACCCGTCGGGATCATCCGCTCCCCCATCGAGGATCTTCGCGATGCCGAAGTCCAGCAGCTTCGGCACGCCGTCGGCACCAACGAGGATGTTGCTCGGCTTGAGGTCCCGGTGCACGACCAGCCGCTGGTGCAGCGCCGACACGGCCCCACAAACCTCGCGGAAGATCTTGAGCCGCGCCGCGAGGCCGAGCTTGTTCTTGTCCGCGTAGCTGACGAGATCCACCCCGTCGACGTACTCCATGACGACGTACGGCTTGCCATCCTGCGTGGCGCCACCGTCGTGCAGGGTCGCGACGCAGGGATGATCCAGGCTCGCCAGGATGCGGCGCTCGGCGCGGAATCGGCGCAGAAGCCCCTCGTCGTCGAATCCGGGCCGGAGCACCTTGATCGCCACGGGTTTGCGGAAATCGGTGCCTTCCCGGTGGGCCAGATAGACGTGCCCCATGCCCCCGCGGCCCAGGCTCCGCTCGACGCGGTAGGGCCCGATCATCTCAGGCAGGTCAGAAGCCCTCGGCGAGTCACCATCGATAGGCACACCGAGGGCACTCGCCGCCGCGAGTGGATCCACCGCGTCCCTGCCCTGGCCCAGGACCCCAGTCTGGCGTGCATGGTGCCCCAGCAGCTCCTCCACTTCCCGGATGAGATCAGGGTCGTCCGAGCTCACTGACCGCAGGTAAGCGAGCTGCTCGGCCTCGGGGAGGTCCCTGGCCCCGTCAAAGAGCTCTGCGACTCTCTGGAAGCGCGCCGCCGAGCCATCCGGATATGCTGATGCGCCTCCCGAATCCGATCCTTCACCGCCCATGACGAGCCCTCCCGAATCCCTGACTCTCTTGCTCAAGCGCTCCGCGTCGGGGGAAGTCGCGGCCATGGACGAGCTCTTGCCCTACGTTTACGACGAGCTCCGGTCCCTGGCGCGGGGTCGCCTCAACGCAGAGCGAAACGCCGAGACCCTCCAGCCCACCGCCTTGGTGAACGAGGTGTACCTGCGCCTGGTGGATCAGCGCATTGCGGGAGTGTCGGATCGATCGCATTTCGTGGCGTTGTGCGCCCGCGTGATGAGGCGCATTTTGGTGGATCGGGCCAGGCAGCGTAACGCAGCGAAGCGGGACGGAGGGGAACGGGAGCCGCTGACGATCGCGGTTGAGAACGTTTCTGCGGAGGGATCCGACCTCGACGGCCAAGGGGAGATCCTGGACGTATTGGCCCTCGACAAGGCCCTCGCCGACCTCGCGGCCCTCGACGAGCGCCGGGCGAAGGTCGTCGAACTGCGCTACTTCTCCGGCATGACCATGGACGAAGTGGCGAAGACCCTCGACGTCTCCAAACGCACCGCTGAGGGCGACTGGTACTTCGCACGCGCCTGGCTGCGCCGGGCCCTCGACGGAGAGACTCCGTAGCGGCCCACCAACGGAGCCGGATAAGGGTCCACAGGAGGGAGGACCAGAGTTCAGACCTGCCAATCGATTCAACTCTTCAGCCATGCTCGGACAACCGGTCGCAGTAGGGGAGAGCGTGCGGCCGGGAACGGAAGGTGGGGCCGAGATCCAACGCTGGAAAGACCTCGGCCCCCAGGGGACGGGCAGGTTTGAATCGGTGCCTGTCGCTGGGGCCCCCCATGGCAGGGGGGGCACTGGGCAGTGTCGCGGCGCATGGCAGTGCACAACACGACGAACGCGTATGCGTATGGGGCCGCCACAGTCCGCAATCTTTTCGCGACGTTTCTTAAAAGTCGCCCCCAGGGGACCCCAGGGGCGTCTTTGGCCCCATGGAACCCGGTGCGCCAACCCGTCCCTGAGGTTGGACGCCGCAACCCCGGGACGGTGTCCCGGTACCCGGGTTGGATGGACAAGGCGACGGGCAGGAGGGGCAGCCAAGTGGGCGACGCGTGGACTGGCCCAGGGAGTCCTCGCCTGGTGAGGCTCCGAACGGAGGATCGCGTTGGTTCCACCAGGGGCCCCAGCGACAGTGAGGCCCAATTCCACCGGATTCCCCAGGGGCCGAGGGCCGCTCCGATAGCCTTGCCGCATGTGGCTCCCTGCGACCCTCAGCTTGTTGTCCTTATTCGCTCAGGACGTCCCCGCCCGCTCGGATGTGCCCTTTCCCGCGTCGGAGAACAAGAAGGGGCTCCAGGTGCAGATGGTGGACGACGCACTCAGCCTGGGCATTGGGCACGCGACGCTCAACGTCCTCCTGAACGGCGTCTTGCTCTCGGCTGGTGGCGCAGGCGAAACAGGGATCCCTTGGACCCACGGGGAGACGGTCATTCGCGTGAGCGGCGCGTACCTGGCGCCCCTCGATCGGGACATCAAGGCGCTCTCCGATGCGGGGTGCGCCGTGTATCTCATCTTGCTCGGCAACGTAACGGGGGACGCGGCACGAAATGCGCTGCTGCTGGATCCGGACCGGGACGAGGCGCCGCGCAACGGGTACGCCGGATTCAACGCGCACTTGCCGGCGGGCAAAGCGCACCTCGCCGCGCTCATCGACTTCCTGGCCGCGCGCTATAGCGGCGGCCGCTTCGGCGACGACCACGGGCACGTGCATGGCTGGATCGTCGGCAACGAGGTGAATAGCCATGGGCACTGGCATTCCGTCGGGCCACTGGAAGTGGGCGAACTCACGCGCCGCTACGAAGCCGCGGTGAGAACCGTCCACTTGGCGGCGACGGCGCGCTACAAGAACGCACGCACGTACATCTCCCTCGATCATTTTTGGGGGCGCGCCTTTCAGCCGGAGAAGCCAAAACAATACGTAGGCGGTCGGGCGTTCATCGGGGCCTTCGCCAAGCACGCCAAGGCGAGTGGCGACTTCCCCTGGCACATCGCCCATCACCCCTACCCCGAGAACCTGTTCGACCCTGCGTTTTGGGAGGACACGACGGCTACGGACGACCTGGGGACGCCACGCGTGACCTTCAAGAACCTGCGGGTGCTCGGACGGGCGCTCGCCGCCGAGGAGCTGCACTTCGAAGGCGAGTCGCGCCGCGTGATCCTGTCCGAGCAGGGCTTCCACCGCCCCGGCAGCGAGGCGGGCGAGACGCTCCAGGCAGCGGCTTATGCTGCGGCCTGGAAGCTGGTTCAGGAGATGCCGTTCATCGACGCATTTGTACTCCACCGCCACGTGGACCACAGCCGCGAGGGCGGCCTACGGCTCGGACTTTGGACCCACAAGGAGGGCTCGATCGCGACGCCGGATCGCAAGGTACTCATGCACCGCGTCTTCGAAGCGGCGGGCACGGATCGCGAAAGCGAGGCCTTCGCTTTTGCCCTTGGCGTCATTGGGGAGACGAACTGGAGAGACTTCCTCGCGCCCTACCGATTCACCGCCCAGGCCCAGCGGGCGCCGCGCTAGCCGTTCGGTTCCAGAGCACCAGAATGCGCTCCGCCCACTCGCCGTACACCGCTGCGCCGGGGTGGAAACCATCGCTCGCCATGCCCGCCGGATCAAGCGCCAGGGACGGCCGAAGGCGATCGACCTCGCCGTAACGACCCGCCACTTCCTCGAGGGCTGCGTCGTACTCGTCGGCGCGCAGGCCAAGGTAGTACCGCAGGGGCCATGGCAGCGCCGGGAAACGACCGATCGGCGGCACGGTCGAAACGATCACGCGCCGTGCGGCGAGTCGGCCGGTTAACTCGTCGAGCAGCCGGGCGTGCAGCTTCATGGCGGCCTCCCGCGGCAGCCCGCCGGTGACGTCATTCACACCTAGAGCCGTGATCACAAGGTCGAAGGGACCCTCTAGGTCGGCGAGGGCCACAAGCGCGTTGGACGTGGTCCAGCCGGTCTTCGCCACCACCTCCCAGGAGATCGCAGAAGGGCCACCGAGCCCCTCGATCAGGCGGCCCGTCAGGGTCTCTCTAAAACCATCGACCCCAACCCCCGCGCCGGAGGAGTCCCCGACGATGAGGAGGCGGAACGGTCCCGAGCCACCGCCGCGGGGCCCGTCCGGTTCCGGCAGGCGCGGCGTATCCCGCCGCACGCGCTTCCCCTGGAGAAGAAGCACCGGCGCACAGAGGATCTTGACCACATCCGCGAACGTCGGCACGGTTCTATTGCGGGGTCTCGGGCTCGCGCACGATCTGCCCTTTCGCGGTCGCGTAGCGGAACAGCACGTCGGGCCCAAAGGTCTTCCCCGTGGCGGCGCAGAAAGCCGCCGTGACCTTGCGAATCGCGTTGGGCGTGAGCTGCCTGCCCTTCATCGCCCGGCTCACCATCTTGTGATTGATCTGTTCAGGGGCCGCCGCCACCAGGTCCTTGGGCGCGAGGCGCCGCTCGGCCATGAGCTGGGTAATGGGTTGCACTCCGTGGTCCCGTGATGGGGCGGCGTCTTCGTCAGGTTCAGTCATGGAGCAGAGGTCGATTCGAGGTCGGAGTGGACGCGCATCGACGCGACCGTGGAGGAAAGCAAGGCGTGCCCCCAGGCCCCGTGGAAGGCGATAGAGACCAGGTAGAGGGCGTGGAAAGCGAAGCCCGTGGCCACCGCAGTTTCCTGGGGTACGCCCATGGCGGCGAAGCCAAAGGCCCAGGCCATGTCAAAGGCCCCGATCCCGAGAAAGCCGCTGATCGGCAGGAGGCTACCGAGGATGGCAAAGGACGCACCGAAGAAGAACTCGAGCGGCGTGAGCTGCGGCAGGCCAACGCCCGTCCCGAGGACGATATACGCGGCGATGATCGCGGCGGTCACGAGGAGGCTCCAACCCGCAGCCCGAAAGAGTGCCGCGCGGGGCACCGAATGGAGCGCATCTTCGACTTTTCCGCCAAAGTCGAGCACCTTGGTCCCAACGCCCCAGCGGGCGACCCCAAGGCGCCGCAGGAGGCCTCGGCCCCATCCGACGAAGGTGCCCCCCTGGAAAATCGAAACAGCCAGGAAGAGCGACACCCCGAACATCGCCGCTCCGAGGGTAGCCAGATAGGGCTCGCCCTGGTGGGTGCCCATCAGGCCAAGGGCAAGCGACGACGCGCAGAGGACGCAGCTCAGGGTGAAAAGATCGAGCAGGCGCGAGAGCAGAAGCCCCACCACGCCGTGCTCAGGATCCACTCCGACGCGCTTCAGGTGCAGCACCAGGGTCGCCTCCCCAATGCGCCCGGGAAGCACCTGGCTATCGAGGATCCAAGCCGCGGACGAGGACACCAGCCCGCGCACCGGAGGCGGCGACTCCCCCATGGCATGGATCAGGCCCCGGAGGCGCAGGCCCCGGAAGAGGTGGATCGTCGCCTGGATAACGAGGACCAGGGCGAAGAGCCACGGGTTGATCCCGCGCACCGCCCCCCAGACGTCACCAAAGTCGACGCCCCCCCACCAGAAGAGGAGTGCGATCGCACCGAGGGCGACCAGGAAGGAGACGAGGAGCTTCAAGGGAAGGAGCGACGGGCCTGCCGCCCCCCGAATCCGCAGTGGTTCGCTATCGAATGTCGACGTAAGCGCCGCCGCTGTCTTCCGCGAGCCACTGGAGGATCTCGAGGCTCGACCCGATCGCGATCGTGTTGATCACGACGTTCCGGGTGGAGTTCATCTCCAGGACAGCTTCACGGATGAGCTGGGGATCGATGATGTCACCCACCGACGGCTCACCGTCGGAAAGCACGAAGATCGTATCCACGTCGAGGTCCTGGAATCCGAACTCGAGGCTGCCATAGAGGTTCGTGCCGCCGCCGGCGCCGAGTCGACTGACGTACTCAAGGGCGTCCTCACGGGTGGCTTTCTTCGAGGTCGCGATGCCTTCGTCGGACCAGCTCTCGACGCCCCCGGAGAACGGCGCGATGTTGAACAACGCGTTGTCATCCAGCGCCTTGATGGCCTTCGCAAGCTCGCGCTTGGCGACCTCCATCCGTGACTCGCCGGGCTCGTCCACGTAGCGCATGCGCACGGGCTCGTTCATGGAACCGGAAACGTCGATGATGAAGAGAACCCGGTGGCTTTCGATACGGATACCGAAGAACTCCGCGTCCGACACCTGCTTGAGCCGCTTCTCATCTGACTCCTCGACGATCTTCTCGAGGTCCTTCTCGTCGATGATCGTGATGCTGCCTTTCTGGTCGTTGATCCAGCGCTCCCAGATCGCCGCGTTCTTGCCGAAGGACTCGCCGGTCAAGCGGAAGAGCGCGTCTCCGAACTCGATGGCCATGCGGCCGGACTCCTTCTTCATCTGCTCGACGATCGCCGGCAAGAGGCCCGCGTCCCGCTGGCCCTCGAGGCCCTTGAGCGCGATCAGGCGGGTCGACCAATCAGCGTGACCGAGCCTCTCCTTGAAGAGGTCCACCGTGTTACGACGGCCCAGACGCATGATCTCGGTGAGGGCCGCGTTGCGCAGGTCGACGTTCTCGTCACCACCGAAGGCGATGAGTCTCTCGACCCATTCGTTCTCACCGTCGTAGATCTTGGAAAGCCCCGAAAGGAGCGCCTGACGGATGGCGTCCTCCTTCGTCTTCTTGAGGAGCTTCTCCATGTCCTCGACGGCTTCTCTGTCCTTGCGCTCGGCCACGGCGTGGATCGTGGCGAGGGCCACGTCCATGTCCTTGTCCTTCAGGCCCTTGCGGACCTTCTTCGCGAACTTCTCGTCGAGGATGTGCTTGGTGGCGCGGATCGCAAAGGCCTTCTGGGGCCCCTTGCCCTTACCAACCAGCTTGATGAGCTGCTTGTCGACCTTCTCATCCTTCAAGTTGGAGAGGAGGTCGGCGATCGTGGTGCGCAGGACGGCCTGGGTCGTTTGCTTCTTCGCAATGTCGATCAGATCCTTCACGACGTCCGTGCCCTTGGCCTTCATGAGGACCGTCGCGGCCTGGGCCCGAATCGTGCCCCGGAAGTCGGTCCGCTTGAGGATGGCCTCGGCGAACTCGACGGCCTTGTCGCTGCCACGGCGCGAAAGCTCGTTGAGGGCTTCACGGCCAATGGGCGTTCCAAGGGCGGAGCTCAGCGCGTTGGCCAGCTCATCATCGGAGAGCTCCGAGATGAGCGCCTTCATCGCGGTGGCCTTCAGCTGGAGCGTGGGCCAGATGATCGGTGTCTTCTTCGCCTCGGGCTCTTCCTCGCCCTTCTTTTTCTTCTTGGGCTTCTTCTTTTTCTTCTTCGACTTGGGATCCGCCGCGTCGCCGCTCGCCTCGGCTATGGCCTGCTGGCGCGTGCGCTTGTAGATCTTGCGGTACCAGTCGTAGTCGTCCTTGCCGCCCATGCGCACGTGCAGCTCAAGGGCGCGCTCGCGGATATCGTCGGCCGCGGGCGAGTCAACGATCAGGGCCAGGAAGGTCTTGCCGTGCTCGCGGCAACGGCCGAGGGCCTCGATGCCTGCGCTCCTGAGCTCGCGGGCACGCTCCTCGGTGGCGACGTTGACGAGCTTCTCAAGGGCGGGCTGAAAGGCGTCTTCGATCTCGTCGAACTGCGAGAGCCGGCGAACGACGGCCCGCCGCATGTAGACGCTGCCGAAGGTGTCATAGGCCCGGAGCAACGCCTCCATGGCTTCGCGCGTCTCCATGTCGGCGATCTGGGCGATCACTTCGACCTCGACGTCGTCGCGCTCGGCCTTGATGCGCTTCTCAAGGTCGGCGAGGGAGGCGGGCGCCTTGTCGTCCTGGACGGCAGCCGAGCCGGAGAAAGCGAAGGGGCCCACGGAAGCGACGGCGCCGGCGGAGAAAGTGGCCAGCGCGATGGGAGCCAGTGCGAGAGCGAGGGATTTCATGACTTCAGGTGTCGGTCGCGATTGACGTCGGAGTACGGGCGCAGGCGGGACTTCTTGTCGATCAGGTCGGCCACAAGCCCAAGGGTGAGGGTCTGGACGAGGGCCACGAAGAGGAGGACTGTCTTGTCCCCAAGGTTGGGACCGCCTGCCTCAAAGAAGATGTCGTGGACGACCAACCCGAGGAATGCCAGGGCCAGGATCCCGGCGAGGGGATAGAAGACCTTGAGTGGATTGAAATAGACCACCGTCCGGATGATCAGCGCCAGGAACCCGAGGGTATCCCGGATAGGCCGAATCTTGGAAGACCCCGATCGCTGGGCGTAGTCGATCGAAACGTAGTCCACACGATGGTGGTTTGTCAGGGACGCCAGGGTGATGGTCGTCGTGAAGCTGAAGCCTTCGGGCAGGATCGCTTCGTAGGCCAGCACAAGGTCCCGCCTGATCGCCCGCAGGCCCGAATTCAGGTCGGGGATCGGCGTTCCTGCCAGGTAGGACGCGATTTTCCGCAGGGCGTTCTTCGCAGGACGGCGCTGCCAAGGGATATGCACCTCTGGCCCTGTGCGAGCCCCCACGGCCATTTCGGCGCCGGCATCGACCCTTGCGAGGAGATCGACGATGCGGTCCTCTGGGTAGGTCCCATCGGCGTCCGTAATGATGATGATCGGGTGGGCCGCGGCTCGGATGCCGGTCTTTAGCGCAGCGCCATAGCCCCGGTTCACGGCATGCTGGATCACAGTGAGCTTCGGGTGCTCGTCCGCGAGCCGCTCGAGCACCGGGCCGGTTCGGTCCTTCGAACCGTCATTCACGACCAGCAGCTGCGACTTGCGGCCGAGATCGAGGGCCACGAGCCGCCGGACGACGCCTTCGATCCCGTCTTCCTCGTCGTAGGCGGGGACGACGATCGTCACGCCTTCGAGTTCACTGCCGGGTTCGCCGCCGGGATGGCGGTCTTTCGTTTCGCTGGATTGGGCCTGCATGAGCAGCGAACAGGCTAACCCCTGGACCCTGGGGGGCCGAGAACAGATGCCCGATGCTGGATTCGATGGCTCTCAGGGCCCCCCATGCCTGGCCGCAGCCGCCGGGGCCTCGATCACTTCCCGAGGAGGCTGGCCAGGAACTCGGGCGGCGGGAGTTCCTCATCGATCGCCCTGAGAATCTGCCCCTTGCGGTCGAGCACGAGACACTTAGCGCTCCCGCGTCCGTCGATGGGGATGGACTCCGGCCACCGGACGCTGGGCCCCGCAATGACCGTGGGGTCTACCCGTAGGCACCTGAACTTCGCCGACATGGCCCTTTGGACCTCTCCGTGGGGTTCGAGGACGGCGTCGAGATGAGCGCTGAAACCAGCAGCCGGCGGCGTGATGGCTAGCAGGATCGGACGGGGGTCCAGGCGCTCACCAATGGCACCCTCGAGGTCGGTCGTCCACCGCCAAATGCCCTCAGGATTGTCGCCGGGAGACGCCCCGATCCTGGCCCGATACTTCTTCGCGAGGAAGCTCGAACGGGACTCCTTGGCCGGCTCCACCCGGAGCTTCATGCCATAGATCGGCTCCAGAGAGAATCCGGACGATGTATCTGGTTCTTGCACCGGCTCGGCGGTCACCGCCAGTCCGCACTCGAGCACGATCGCATCGTCCAGGCCCACAAGGCCCGCCGCCGCTCCGAGTGCTCCAGCATCCGAGATCACCCACCGGTACTCCTTCCGCGAGGCGGCCCGCCAGGCCTTGAGGGCTTCCTCTGTGACCTTCCCATCTTCATCGGCCTCCGGGAAGCCGCCCCCATCATCGAAGAAGAAGCCCCCGCTGCCGTCGCGGGTCATCACCGCGCCGTCCACCGTGCGGACCATGCCGACCCGGTATTCGTTCTCCAGGATCCAAACTTTCGCGGAGCCAGCGCCGAGGATGTCGAGACCGCCGGAGCTTGCCCCCTCCGTCCAGAGCCGCCTAACAACCTCCCCCCCGAAGGGACTGAGATGTCCTTTCAGCTTGGAGCCTTCCTTGGCCCACACGTGCAGGTTCCGAAACGCCCCGGCGTCGTCAAAGGAACCCAACCCGATGAAACCTGCAGCTTCCCGATAGAGCGGCTTCTCAAACGCCGGAGTCTCCATGTCGTCGAAGTACGTGCGCACCCGCCCGCCCTTAGCGCCATTCCATTCGCACTCCAGCCGCACCCGATGCCACACACCGCGGCCCCAGTCGATCTCTTCCCTGGATACGGCGCCGATGCGAACGCGATCTGCTCCGTTCACGTCAAACACGTTGCTTGAGTGCGGGTCCGGTCTCTTGCCGAGGTGATTGTAGAAGAAACGCTCCGGCCCCTCGAAGCCGAAGAAGAGACACAGGTCACGGTGCGCCGTTTCAACGCCCGTCTGCATCATTTCGACCTCGAGCACGAAGTTCCCGCTCAGGTGGAGGTTCTTGACCAGCGCGATGCTGTGGGGCGCGCGAACGCGGCTCTTGTAAGTGCTCGAGCTCTTGAAGAAGAGCGCCGGGCCGACGCCCTTCGCGACGTTGCCCGCGCCATCATCGAGGTCCTCCTTGACGAAGCGCCACTCGTCCGCCTTGGAGAACCAGAAATACCCAAGCGAATGGTCGAAGTTCAGGTCGTCCCAGTGAACGAGGTTGTGGCCTTCAGGGATCTCGCGGAAGGGGCTCTTGCCTGACTGCACCGCGGTGACTAACGGCACACCGCCAGGTTCGCCCACTTGGGCGGCGGCTGGCGCGCCGATCGCAAGCGCCAAGGCGCTGAGCAAGAGCCCCTTCACCTTAGACCTCCTCTGGAACCGCGAAGCCGTCGACGTACGTCCCGCGGGCGCGCGCGTTGGCCGCATCGTTGTCGATGTAGGACTCCGTCTTCGGATCGAGCCGCAGTGCTGCGCCGAGGGTGATCGGCGTGGCCCCAAGGTCGACTTCGTTGGCCGTGAGGTGCGCCATCATCCGGTCCAGCCCATGGGAAAGCGTCGGGGTCGCAGCGAATCCGCGCTCCATAGCCAGGGGCTCTGCGCCGGCGCCCAGGTAGAGGGAGTCGTTGCCCATGTGGCAGAGAGCCGAGGAGATATGCCCCTTCTGGATGTCCGCGTTGAGATCCTCCATGCGCCGGGAACGCACGGCCCCAAAGAAGTTCTCCATGTGGTCGACGGCGCCGTTCCACTCTTTGATCATGCGGCCATCGGCGCCGTAAGCCTTGGCGCGGCTGTAGTTCGGGAACGCTACGTGACCACCTTCGGTGTGAAGCACGGTCCCGACGCCCAACCCGAGCCGCCGGTCCATGGACTTGCCCCACTGCTTCTGGCCCTCCTTGTCCCGCGGCAAGCCGCGCACTTCGAAGAACATCGGCGCGGCCGCGTATTCGAACATCGTGAACATGGTGTTTGGCGTGTCCCCGTCGTCGTCGTAGCCAAGGCGTCCGCCGATCGAGATCACGCTCGTCGGGAGCGCGTCTTCACCGAGGGCCCAGCGGCCAATGTCCATCTGGTGCACGCCCTGGTTGCCGAGGTCGCCGTTGCCGGTGTCACGCTGCCAGTGCCAGTCGTAGTGGAGCCGCTTGCGCGTGAGGGGCCTCGGGCCTCGGGGGCCCATGTAGATGTCCCAGTCCACCGACTCAGGTACGGACTGCGGGCCCTCGGCCTTGCCAATACTCCCGCGCGGTTTGAAGCACGTTCCCCAGCCGTGGGTGATCTCGCCGATGTTGCCTTCGTGAATCCAAGCGATCGCATCGCGGATACCGTGGCTCGATCGCGACTGGGTGCCCGACTGAACGATGCGCCCGTATTTGCGCGCCGCCTTCACCATCTGGCCGCCCTCCCAGATGTTGTGGGACACGGGCTTCTCGACGTAGACGTCCTTGCCGGCCTGGCAGGCCCAGATGGTGTAGAGCGCGTGGAGATGGTTCGGCGTCGCGATGATGACGGCGTCGATGTTCTTGTCCTTGAGTAGCTCCCGGTAGTCCTGGTGCTGGGCAGGCGCGTAGCCGTGCCTCTGTTCGAATTCGGCGGCGCGCCGCCCGAGAACCGAGGTGTCGACATCACACATGGCCGTGATCCGAACGCCCTTCAGTCCCTGGGCTTGGTTCATGAGCCCGTTCCCGCGGCCATTCGTCCCGACGATCGCGGCGCGGATTTCGTCGCTCTGACGGAGCCTTCCCACGCCGACGGCGGGGGCCGCCATCGCCGCTCCCGCGAGTCCCGTACCAATCATCATCTGCCGCCGCGATGGGCGCACCATGGACACGCCCCGCACTTCACCGTTTTCGTCTCGTCTTGCCATGGGAACCAGGCTAAGGGAGACGCAGCGTTTCTTGGATGCGAATCGGGCGCCGGCTCCCCATGGCATTGCAGAACGGGGAATGCGCTGCACGGCCCGGGTGCGCGCCGGTTACCTTCCGCGCCCGAGGACCTCCCTGAGGAGTCAATATCGACCGATGAACGAGCTGGACAAATACAAGGACAACGAGAATGAGAGCCAGACGTTCCCGGGGGGACCCGAGGAGGGACTCGAAGGGGGCCTGGGCGAAGCCCTCGGGGCGATGATGGAGGACTTCCAAAGGGCGAAGCTCCGTAACTGGTTCATCCGAACGTCGATCGGGGCGGTGGTGTTCGGGTACCTGGCCACACAGTATTCCTGGGCGCGATGGATCCTCTACATCTGGATCCCCCTGGCGGTCCTGTCGCTCCTGGCCATCCTGTTCTTGCCGAAGATCCTGCGGAACAAGATGAAGACGATGTTCGAGGGTGGCATGCAGCCGGGCCAGAACCCCTTCGGGGCGGCCTTCGAAACCGGTGAATTTGGCGCCGGCCTGGGAGAGCCCATCGACGTCGAGGCCAGTGTGAGTGGCCACGTGACTGACGTCGAGAGCTTCACGGTCGTGCCCCTCCGGGAGCAACTCAAGACGCTCGAAGGCTGCGGCGTCCGCCTCGGTGAAGGGCGCACGATCGACGACGTGCTGACGTTCTTCGGGCTCGACGCCTACGAAGACACCCCCTATGAATTGGTATTGGGTGTCCTGGGGCGTCAGCTCGAGGCGGAGCCATCGGGACGTTACTTGTCCCCGAACGCGTACAGCTTGGCCTCCGAGTGCATCGAAGGTGACGGCAGCTACGTCACGATCGTTCAGCAGCTCGCGCGAATCACCGGCGAGCCCGAACGCGTCGCCGACATCAAGGACTTCATCGACCCCGAAGCCCAGCGCGCGGAACTGCGCTACAGCGTCGACGGGGAGCCCAAGGAGTGCACGCCGACGTACAAAGACGAATGGGTGGACTCCGAGGCGGTCGAGCAGATCATGCGGGACCTGGTTCGCCCTGGGCACGGTTTCTACGGCCACGACGTCGGCGAGGAGATCATCATCCTCTACCTCACGAAGTCCCACGCCGACCGCATGGACGACTTCATCGAAGACGGCCTCGACCCCCTCGCCCTCGGCGCGTAGATCCAGATCGGCCGAACCGGGCTCAAGCTCGCCGGCGCAGGCGTCAGTCTTCGAAAAGGGTCGGGGGGCGCGAGAGAAGCGCTTTGGCGACCTTCTTGGCCATGCCCGTAAGCGCCAAGGATGTCACGTCATCCTTGGGTACCCACATCGTTTCCGGGCCCGGTGCCCCACCCGAGAATTTCGCGGCGCGCACGCGGGCGTGGATGCGGTGTTTCGTGATGCCATGGCGGAGTTCGGTCAGGTCGTAATCCGGCTCCAGGCCGCTATCGAGCTCGCCTTCGAGGGTCCCGGGGAAGAGCCCGGGACCGCTGACTTCCACGGTAGGGAACTCCCACATGCGCTCCATGAGGCCACCTTCGGGGCGCCGCGTCAGGAGCCAATCGTCGCCGCGGCGGGCGACGTAGACCTCTAGCTTGACCTCGATCGCGGCCTTCTTCGGCTTGGCGCGCGGGAGCTCCTCCGACAGGTCTGCGTCCTTCGCCGCGCAGAACTCCCCCACGGGGCACGCTCCGCAGTTCGGTGAGCGCGGCGTGCAGACGAGGGCGCCAAGCTCCATGATCGCCTGGTTCCAGTCGCGCGGTCGCACGCCGTCCTCGCTCCGCCCCATGAAGAATCGCGCCGCGTCCCACGCCGCACGCATAAGCGGCCCGCTGCTTCGAATTCCGTCCAGCAGGAACAGCCGTGAAAACACGCGCTCGACATTGCCGTCCACGAGCGCCACGGGCTGATCGAGTGCGATCGAGAGCACCGCGCCCGCGGTGTAGGGGCCGATACCCGGGAGGGCCAAGACATCTTCCAGGTCGCTCGGAAACACGCCCCCGTGGCGCTCCACGATGGCCTTCGCCGCCACCTGCAGGGAACGGGCGCGGCGGTAGTACCCAAGCCCCGACCACACCTCGAGAACGGCCTCTTCGTCGGCGCCAGCCAGGGATTCGATGTCCGGGAACGCCGCCAGGAATCGCGGCCAATATCCCATGACCGTCTCCACCCGCGTCTGCTGGAGCATCGCCTCGCTGATCCAGATGGCGTAGGGGTCCCTCGTCCGCCGCCAGGGCATGTCCCGCTGGTTCGCGTCGAACCACGCCACAAGATCCCGGCGCAGGCCCGCCGCGGCGGATTCTCCCGGGGGATCGAAACGAAGCTCCCCCATGATCAGAAGAGCACCCGCGAACGAAGGGTTCCGTCGACCTTGCGCAGGCGCGCCTCTAGGTCGGTCGCCGCGTCGCGCTCCGCCGCGATGTCGGTCACGACGTAGCCGACGTCCTCCACCGTGCGCAGGAACTGGGCGTCGATGTTGGCTTCGCTGTCGCCGATCAAGTCGTTGATGGCCCGCAGCATGCCGGGGCGGTTCTCGTGCACGTGAAGGAGGCGCGCGCCGGCA
>CAJXRJ010000054.1 GCA_913058555.1 uncultured bacterium | reverse complement strand
CGCTGATACGCCGAAGGCGTCAGCCGCGGCTAGCCATAGCGACACATCAGCGCCTTCGGCGCTGGGAAACGCCGCCTCCGATACCGCCCGGTGCCTAAAAGAAGTACAGCTGTGATGCGTTGGTAAAGTTGTACGTGGCGGCGCCTCCGGCGACGTCGCGGTGCCAGAACTGGAACACAAAATAGTCGCCTGCCATCGCCGGTACCGTTCCGCCCACCGTTGGAATCGCAGTGGGATCCACCACATACGACACCGTTCCCGAAGCATTGACGGCGCTCACGCTGCTGAAAATCCGCGCGATCGACCCGCCGACACAAAGCCCGTTCGCGAGCGCGAACGGCGCGACTCCCGTGGCAAATCGTTCCGAGACGATGAACATGCCGAGCCGCCCCGGGGGCAACGATGACCCAACCAGACGCTTCGGCGAAGTGAGCGACTCATCGCCAGTGATCGAGAGGAAACCCCGCGTACCCGTGCTGTTGGGCAGGCCGTGGCAGTACGGAAGGCCGACCGTCCTTTCGACCGGCGCTTCGTGGGTCACGCCAATCAGATCCGTGTGCGCGCCCGGCGTTGACTCCCAGCTCAGGCCGCTGAGCCGGCTGGCGCGATCGCCCCCGGAGTACTTGGTGGCGATCGCGACTCCGCCCCCTGGGTGGAAAGTCTGACCGAGGTACCCAAGCCGCGTGCGTCGCTCGGAGTAGCCGAAGAAATAGCCCGTGACAGGGTCCATGATCGAGAGGTAGGCATTGAAGTCGTTGCCCGTTCCCTCGAGGTAGGTGATCAAGAAGCGGCCATCCTCTGTGGCCACGTGGGGCTCGTAGCGCGGGCGGTTCATCGGTGAGTGCTCGCCGATCGACATGTCCTGGAAATCGGGTGTGGTCTCAAAGAAGTCGCGCCGGTGCAAGCTCAGGAACTGACGCCCCGCTTCCGCTTGACCAACACAAACGAGGTGGTCGCGGTCGCCCTCGAACTCCACTGGATCGGAAACGTCGAGGGACGTCACGGTGATGTTGCCGCCTGCGAGGAAGACTTGATTTGCTCCTTGGGGGTCTCCGGAGGCATCGATCGACTTCCAATAAACGTTCTGGAAGGAGCTCGACCTCACCCGATAGGCGAGGACCCACGCGTCGGGCGCATCGATGGGACCCATGGCCTTGGAGATCGCGGGGAGGTCGCCGCGGAAGCCACCTACGCCCTGGTACAAGACCTTCACGGGTCCGAGTGTCCCGGTCGGCGAGACGGTTCGGCCGAAGATCCAGGACGCGCCACTGCTCGTGAACTCCGCCTGCCAAACGGCCATGAACTTCCCGTTCGGGTCGTTACTGGGGTCGCCCCCCACGTCGGGTCGATGCTTGTTGGAAACCCCGCTGCCATCGATCGTGAATGCAGGCTCAATGGCGCCGGTCCCTGGGCTGTAGAGGCGACCACGGATGGCCGGGCGATTGAACTGGGTGTCGACCTCTGCCGCGATGAGGCACTTGTTGGCACCGTTCACGGACGCGATCGAAGGGTTCTCCCACGGATCGCTCGACATGTCCACGTATCGGCTGCCGCGATAGGCGCCATCGGAAGAGCGGAGCATCAGCACGATCAGGTCGACGTCCGATCCCGAGAACTGCTCCTCAAGCACGTAGACCCAGCGGTCCGTCGATTCGTCGTACGCCATGTCCACGTCGCGCTGGTCTCCGAGGATGGTGCTGACGGCGTAGGTGGCGATCACGGGGTCGACCACGACCGTCCCCTGGGCGTGCCTCAGGAAGGAAGCCGGAACCGTCAGGGTTAGCTCCATCCCGAAGTGCCCCCGAGCGCCCGAGCTGAGATGGGTCGGGATCGCGAGCTCCCGGCCGGCTCCGTCGAGCACGGTCGCGGTGCCGTAGGTGACGCCACCCGAGGGCCCTTCAAACCGGAACTGTCCACCGTCAGGGACTCCCCCGAGTTCAGAGGTCACCGCCAGGACGAGTTCCATGTCCCCATCCGCGCCGGCAGCCTCCACGGCGAAGCTCTGTTCCACGCAGTCGAGCCCCAGGTCGTAGCGCACTTCCACCGGCCCCCGGTCCAGGACGAAGCGCATTCCATCGCGATGAACCGCTCCGCCGGGCGCCAGCTCCAGGGCTTCACCGCCGATGGACGCTCGATCGAGCTCGAAGCGAACCGGGAAGTTCCGCGGCGCGTCGGACCCGAGGAAGGGAATGTAGGTGAAGCCATCGGCGCCGGCTGATGCCTTGTAGGTGCGACCGCGGACCCATTGGGAGCCGCCAGCGACCTCGTCGAAGTGAAGCCGATCGCGCTCGGCCATGAGAGCCGCCGAGCCGATGGCGGCCGGGGGCAGGCTCGGATCACTTGCCAGCAGCGCTGGGGCTGCCTGCGGGGACTGGCTCGACTGCGACTGCGATTGTGGTAGCGGCAGCTGCTGGGGCTGTTGGGACGGCCCCACGAGCGGAGCGAGGGCCAGTAGCGAAATGGGGTCGAGCATCGGTCAAAGCTGGGTGGAACTCACACGCCCAAGAGGGACGGACGAGCCTGAGGTGGCCCGCCAGTACCCCGACCGTGGAGGGCGCAAAACCGACCACCCAATTCCCCAGATTCCATTCGCGAGGCTCCCGGCGGAGTCCCCACCGGAAGTGACGCAAGCAGAAACCTCGTAGGGAGTTCGGGACGTCGGGCTCCCCTGGATTGGGGACGATCCGAGTGGCTCAACCCTTGCGGAGCGCCGTCGCGTCCGCGTGGGGGCAGCAAGGGCCCTACTCGTACCGAAACCGCCTGGCGGCCACGAGCCCCACGACCCAAGTCGCGGCGAATAGCACCAAGACGTGTGGGATCGCGCTCGCGGCGCCCGCGCGGAAGCTGATCAGCTTGTGGAGCGCGTCCATCGTCCATCCGGGTGGGACGAGCTTCTGCAGGCCCTGAACCCAGCTCGGCGTGATTTCGATCGGCCACCAGCAGCCGCCCAGTGCCGCCAGCACGCACGCCGCCAGCACTCCGATGCCGACCGCCTGGGCCTCCGTGCGCGCGGTGCAGCCGAGCCACAGGCCGAGCGAGGCACACAGCGCGCCCCAACCAAGCATCACGAGCAGGATCATCGGCAGCCTGGGCCCCCAGCCGAAAGAGAAGAGCACCGAGCCGGCCAGCATGGCGAAAGCGATCTGCACGGCACCCAGGATCATCTTGCCGATCCACTTGCCCATGACGAGCTCACGACGCGAGATCGGGGTCGAGGCGAGCCGCTTCAGCAACCCCTCATTGCGCTCCTGTACCAGCGTGCTGGCACCGGAGGTCAGAAGCACGATCAGCGTGAACATCACCATCATCCCAGGGATGGACTGGTCCAAGCCCATCGGAATCTCCAAGCGTTCGCCCGCCGGCGCGGCCTTCAGCGTCAAGGCGCGCGGCACCTCGTCGAGCGCAGCCAGGGACTCGGGAGTCGGTGCGCGGCCGGCCTTCTCCGCGGCCGCCAGCTGGGCGAGCACGGTCAAGATGGCCCGGCGCGCTCGCATCTCGTCGTAGTCCTTCGCCAGGCCGCTCTCCTGGCGCGTGAGCTCCAGGACGGTCTTCGTGCCGCCGAGGACATCCTCGGTGAAGTTCGAAGGGAACGAGAGACGCGGTGAGGCACTTTGGAAAGCGAGATCGGTCTCGGATCGCGTGATCTCGAAGTCGTCTTTCTCCAGGTACCGGATGACCTCGTCGGCGAGGAAGCCTGCATCACCGGGCACCTTGATGGCGAGCTGCGTCCTACCGCCGGTCACCATCGAGAGGCCACCCATGGCTGTGCCGATGAAGTAGAAAAAGACGATCGGCATCACGAACAGCCAGAGCAATGCACCCCACTGGCGCATCATGTACTTCAAGTCTTTCCGGGCGATGAACCAGGCATTCTTCATCTGTCAGCGCCTTGCAAAGGGCCCGCCCATGCGCGCCGCGGTGTGGAGGAAGATCACGAGCGCGACGGTCAGCAGCACCGCGGTGCTGGCCAGGAGCGTGGTGGCGTCCGTGCGGGCGATCAGGATGTCTTTGAGGCGCTCGAGCGACCAACCGTTCGGCGTCACGCGGCCGACCGTGCCCATCCACGCGGGCATGACCTCCACCGGGAAGAAGCTCCCGCCCAGCATCATCAGCGGGTAAACGAGGCCGTTCGTCACCACCATGCCCGCACGTCGGGTGCGCGCATGGACGAAGATCCACATGAACATCAGCACGAAGGTGACGCCCGAGAGCGTGGTCCAAGCCAGTGCAATTGGTAAGCGCGCGAGTGGGATGTCCAGGAAGAGCATGCCAACTGTCAGGAGCACGCAGCTCACCGCGAAGACGAGCACGGCATCGGCCAGGATCTTGCCAAGGAGCAGCGCCGCCATCGTGTTGGGGGCACTGACCATGCGACTCAAGGCTCCTGTTGTCTTCTCGGTCCAGACATCGCTGCCCAACCCTTGGGCCATCAAGAGCAGCCCCATGAAGATGATGCCGGGCAGCATCAGCTGCGTCATTGGCACGCCGCCAGTTGGGTCCTTCTCGTCGGTAACGGCCTCCACCACGATGGCAGGCGGGAAGATGTATTTGCCGACCTTGCGCATCACCTGATTGATCCCGACGCTGATCTCAGCAATCGCCTCGTCAGAGGGTGCTTCGTCTCCGTCAACGTTCTCGGCGATCTTGCGAATCTCCTCGCCGAGGATCCGGTGGAGGTAGAAGACGACGTCCGCCAGCACTTCCATGCTAACGGTCAGGATCTTCGGCTTGATGGTCTCGGCCGGGTTGGTGACTAGCTCGAGCTGGGCTTGCGATTCGCGCAGCACCGCCCCCTGAAAGCCCTCCGGGATCACGAGCAGCGCGCTGGCCTCACCGTCGTCGATGGTCTCGCGGCCCGCGGCGCGGTCGGTTTCCTCCATCCGAACGAAGTCAGATACCTGCTCACTCCGAAGGAGCGTCTTGAAGAGCCCGCTGACGGTCGTGTTGTCTTCATCCGCAATCAGCAGGTGCGCCACGGGCTTGTGACGCTCGCCGCCCATGAGCAGCAGGATCATCAAGCCAATGATGAGCGGAACCCCCAGATAAAGCGCGAGGGCCGCGCGATCCATGAATGCCCGGGAGAGGTCCTTGCGGAACGCGTGGCCGACGAAGGAAGTCGTCATTATCTCCGCAGCTCCTTGCCCGTGAGCTTCAGGAAGAGGGTCTCCAGACTGGGCTGGGAGAGCGTCGTCTCGCGAACTTCGCCGCCGGCTCGAGTGATCGCCTCAAATAGCTCGGGCAAGCGCCGGGAGGCGTCGGCGACCGAGAGCCGGATGCGGTCACTCTCCGCGGTGACGACCTGCACGTCGGGCAGCGGGGTGAGAGCCGCGCGGGCTTTCTCGGCGTCGAAGTTGCCGGCAAGGCGAAGGATGTCTTTCTCGCCGACCATGCCCCGCAGGTCCTCGAGCGTGCCGTCGGCAATGAGCTTGCCGTGGTCGAAGATGGCCAGCTCGTCGCAGAGAAGCTCCGCCTCCTGCATGTAGTGGGTCGTGTAGAGAACGCTCGTGCCGTGCGCGACCTGCTCTTTCACCATCTCGAAGAGCCGGACGCGGGACTGGGGGTCCACGCCGACGGTGGGTTCGTCGAGCAGCAGCACCTTCGGTCGGTGCATGATGGCGCAGCCAAAGTTGATGCGGCGCTTCATGCCGCCGCTGTAGTTCTTGACGGGCTCCTCGGCTCGGTCAAGCAGGCCGGTGTAGGTGAGCACGTCGTGCGTGCGGCCCTTGAGCTCGCTGCCGCGCATGCCATAGGCGGCGCCCCAGAAGAGCAGGTTCTCGGTGGCGGAGACGTCCTCGTAGAGCGAGAGCTCCTGGGGCACGACGCCTAGACCCTGCTTGGCCGCCTTGCCTTCTTTGACGACGTCGTAGCCGTTGACCCGGACGCGCCCCTCGGTGGGTTGCAAGAGCCCGGAGATGCAGCCGATGGCTGTCGACTTGCCGGCGCCGTTGGGACCCAAGAGCCCAAAGATCTTGCCGGGCTGCACGGTGAACGAGACGTCGTCCACCGCAACGAAGCTTCCGTAGCTCTTGCGCAATCTCTCAACCTCGATCATGGGTCCTCTCCAGGATTAGATGACGCGGAAGGTGGCTGATGCTCGGGCGCGCGCCATGAACGGCCGGATAGGTCTCCGTCCTCACGTCACCGATTTCCTAGAAGGGCGGACACAGGCAGGCAAGCCAGGCGACGTCGCCTTGGATGTCGGGTGGTCGGGGATCAACGATGTGCCGGGTAGCGTCTTCAGAGAAATGGTCCTTCGCCGTGGCGATTTCGCGTGGGTAGAAGCGCTGCCGCAGCGCGACGTTCGAATGTTGCTCAGGTGTTTCAGCCTCCCTGGCATCGTCAATTCGCAGGCGGCCACTCGATCATCAAGACTAGTGCCCCGCGGGAGCCTGTCAGCTCGCCGAAGTGCGTAGTTCCGAGGGGCCTGGGGCGGGAGCTGGCGGCGAATGTGACGTAAGCACCGTCAGGGGCCAGCATGTCGCGTCATCGCGACCTCGCCGTCGCCTTCCTCGGCTTCTCGTCGACCTGCGCTACGTTGAACGCCCCCCCCAGCGCGTGCCCTGTAGAGCAGCGTCCGCGCCGCGGCCGAGCGGGTGCGGATCGAGCGAGCGGACGCCGAGCCCGGGAATTTGGAAACCAGGGCAAAATGGCGGCCTAGCCCCAAGGCCACTCGTTCGGGTTCAGAACCCACCCTTCGTCACCAAGGGAGCACTCGCATCAGCCAAAGGCTGGCTCCCCAGACCCTCGCTTCCCAATGCAATTACGAGAAACTCCTCTGTGGACGATCACCGTCGCCTCCGCGTTGATGGCGACCGGAGTCGCCCAGCAAACGGGGCCAGCCTACGACCCGCAGCTCGCCCCACTTCGTTCGATGCGCTGCGGCTGCAACGTGCATCCCGGACAAGGCTCCCACCTGGCGTTTTCACCTTCGGACTGCGCCTTCTCCACCAACCTGACCACATCGGAGTACGACCCAGGTGTGCTCTACGAGATCAATGTCGTGGTGCACGTCATCTCCAATTCGATGACCGCAGGGGCGATCTCGGACCAGGACATCATTGAGCAAATCGAACGTCTCAACGAGGACTTCAGTGGCCAGACCCTGGGCCAAGGCAACAACGCGGGGATCCGCTTTCGTTTCGCCACTGAAGACCCATCGGGGGCACCGACCAATGGCATCACTCGCACGGTCAACGACGTGTGGTTCCAGGACGTCGGGGGTTACGCCTCCGCCCTTAGCTGGGATTCGCGGCGGTACATGAACGTGTTCACCCTAGATGTCGGTGGGGGATTGACGGGGTACGTGCCCAACGTGCCCCAGGGAGGCGCGGTCGGGTCGACGTCCGACCGCATCGTCATGGACTACGAAGCGATCAACGACTCAGAATTCAAGTGGGTGTTGGCCCATGAGGTTGGGCACTACCTGGGCCTCTTTCACACCTGGAGCGGCAACACTTGTTCCAACACAATCTGCCACGCCCAGGGCGACCTCATTTGCGATACGGCCCCTCACCGGGACCCCACCCAGATCTGCACGGTCAATCAGTTCTCTTGCTCGGTCGTGGAGCCAAGCCACAACTTCATGAACTACCTGGACATCACGTGCGTGTACGAGTTCACGCCCGTGCAGATCCAGCGCATGCGTTGCACCCTTGAGAACTGGCGTTCGAGCCTGGCGACCATTGCTGACGTGGGCGTGAGCTACTGCCAGGCGACACCAAACTCCTCCGGCATGATCGGACGGATGAGTGCCACGGGCTCCCCGGTCGCGTCCGCCAACAGCCTGACCATGACGGCCAGCAGTCTCCCCCCCAATCAGTTCGGCATCTTCGTCACGTCAAGGGACCAAGGGTTCGTTCCCGGCGGGGGCGGCACAAGCAACGGGAACATCTGCCTCGGAGGTCTGATCGGCCGCCTCAACCGGCCTGGCGAGATCAAAGCCACCGGCCCCACCGGTGAGTTCACGCTCCTCATTGACCTCACCGGCCTCCCCCAGGGCAACGGCGTCGCCTCCGTCGCCATGGGCGAGACCTGGAACTTCCAAGCATGGCACCGCGACGGCGTCGGCCTCGGCTCCAACTTCACGGAAGGCCTCGAGGTCGTGTTTCAGTGAGCGCGTTGGTGCACGCGAGTTAGACGCTTGTCCATGCCGATGGGCGATGGGATAAAGGCTCTGACTGATCTTGGCCAAGGGCGGGACACGGGAGGGTCGATGGGCTGGAGTTCCTACCTCCCGGCTGGCGCCGCGGTCTTGTCGGGTGGCGCATCCTTGCAGATGGCTCGGTGTTCTCTACGGCTCGTCCTCGAGGTAGGCACCCACGAGATCACGGACTGCTAGCGAGGATGCTTCGTCGGAGATGAACGAGAGCAAGGTGATGGGGGTTCCCTCCGCTTCGGCTGCGGCGAGCTTGTGGTGCCCGTCGATGAGGTAGTTGGCGAGGCACCAATGGCGCGGGTACTTGGGGACGACCTCGTTGCCCGATGAGTCGCACGGGTACTCCGTCGATGCCTTTGTATCGAGCACCCCAATCGCGACGGCCGTCGGGCGCTCACCTGCTTGAATGAGCCGGCGGTAGTGATCTACGCGAGCCGGATCCAGGGTGCGAGGGTCCTGCAGAGGGATCACGAACTCGAACAGCATCGTTTCGCCAGGGAGGGCGCGCTGCCCGCATCGATAGTACTGCGCTTCCGCCATTCCTTCGTCGAGCGGATCGACGGGCCAGACGAGGCGTTGCTCTTGGGTGAAGTAGTCGTTGGGACCTCCCGCCCGCACGAGGAGTGGATTCACTTCGAAGAGAGCGACCGTGTAGCTCCCCGCGGGAACAACGCCTCCCATGGGGAGGGCGCCATCGTCGAGGCTCTGAACGCCGCTATCAAGCTGCGCCTTGACGGATGCAATCGACATGCTGGACACGTCCTTCCTCCCGACGTGTCGAAAGAAGAACTCGCAGGTCTCACAGATGTTGCCGATGTGCATCAGCGGCGCATCGTCAAGCAAGAGGAATCGATCCCACACGGGCCAAGAGCTGCTCCCGGTGCTTCCGAAGGCTAGTCGCGAGGCTGATTCAGCCATCGTCTGGCGTGTGTGCGAAATAAGTTTCATGGTCGTTCCAGCCTGCGATCGACCGCGGTTGACCGATAACTGCTCCACGCTGCATCAATGAAGTCGACACGAGCGCATGGGGAAGCACGCTGCAGCAAGTTTGTCATGGCCACCAGGCCGAACCAATCAGATCAATGAAAGGTAATGGACACGCCGTCCGTGAAGTTCGATCCGAGGCCCACGCTGTCACGGTACCAGGCTTGGAAGTTCCAGGTGTCGCCGGCCACGGCGGCGACGGTCACTGCACCCTCGGGAAGCGCCGACAGGTCGACCGTGAGGGAGAACGTGCCTCCCGTGCCTGAGTATTGGATCTGCGGTGGCATGGCGTACGATCCGAGCACGCCCCCGAGGCAGAGATTGCCGTTGCTGGTCCCGCCGAACATAGGATCGAATCCTTGGGTCCGCGATGTTTGGAAGATGCCGAACTGGTGCGTTGGCAGGTGGCTCGCAACGAGTGTGAGGTCGTTGGCGGTGACGAGCGAGGACCCGACGCCCGCTATGGTGCCGGTCGCTCCGGTAGAGTTGGTTTCTGCCTGGCAGTAACTCGTGCCGATGCCGCCGCTGTCCAACATGGTCGCGAAGCGTCCCGAGACGCCGGCGACTTCGGTCGTGACCACTCCAGAGGACCGGTCGTAGATGTACACACCATCGTTCGTCGTGAAGAGCAGGTTGCCGTTCAGGAGTTCGACGACGCCATTCGGCGCGGTGCTTCCCAAGACGCCAGACGTGATGATGTGGTTGATCCGGGCACCTTGGGAGTCGTACTCGTAGATGCCGTATGGGAAAGTCGGGAGCGCGACGAAGATCGATCCCGACATGCCGACATGGCCCTGGGAAACGAATGCGAGCCCGCCGGAGCTGCTGTTGAACAACGTCTGGGTCGATAAGTCCGTTCCATTGACGAAAATGATGTCGTGGCTGAACGAACCAAAAACGAGGTACCCTTCGATGCCACCGAACGTGAATGGCTCGACATCGAACGGGTCGCTAAATGGAGCGCTCGAGACGATCGATCCCGTCGTCCCTACTTCGATGATCGAGGGGCCGGGCGTTGCGCCAAAGAGTCCTCCGTTGGCGATCACTGCGCCTCCAGATCCCGACGGTGCAAGTCCGCGGGGATTGTCGAAGCCACCAGAGGCGCCCAAGTAGGTAGAGCCGTCGCCGGAGAAACGGAAGATGGCGTCACTAGTTTGGTCGCTGACCCAGAGCTCGCCGCTCGCCGTCTCTATGATCTCCACGGGGGAGACCATGGCACCGGAGGTGAGGGCCCTGAGGTCCATGAACGTCATCTGCACAAGCGCGCCGGTGGTGGCGTCAAACTCCATGACGGTGTCGCCAGTGTTCTCGACAACGAGCACCATCTGGGCGGTCGCTTGAGTCACCAGGGACAGAGCCAGGAGCGCGGGGATGTGAGCGAGTTGTGGCTTCATTGGCGATGCAAGGCGGACCGGGTGGGGGCCGAAGTCGAGCACGGATCCCCACGTCACGGCCGCTGACAGTCTACAGCGAGGGCCGTAGCACAGCACCGAGCCCCATGAGAGTGGACCGCTTTGCGGAGGAGACTCGGGCGCCTTTCGGAGCGCAGGTCTCCGCTGCAAAGCGGTCCACTCTCATGGGGTTCGGTGCTGTGCTACGGCGGGTGACGCCTTCTCACAGTTGCTGACGCCCTTCCGGGTGCCCGGATTCTCGCTCGATGCATCGAATCAGAGAATGTCCAAGATGCCCGTGCCGTTGGAGCTGGTCAGGGTTGGGACGTTCGCACGGTAGTTTGCGTTGACAGAGATCTTGGTGTTCCAAGGGAAGTCCTCCTTGTCACAGGTGATGCCCAGGGCCACCGCGGCGAAGCCGCGGGCGGTGTCAGTCATCTTCTTCTCCGTCTCGCCGGCGAGCATCTTGACGAGCCCGTGGACCGCGTTCACGTCACCGATGGTGCCGAGGGCGCTCGCGATGGCCGCCTGGGACGAAAGGCCCCTGGCCTCCTCGAGCATCTCAAGCAGGAGGGGCACGGCTTCCTTGTCGCCGAGCAAGCCCAGACCGATGGCGGCTTGCTGGAGCACGTCGGGACGGAACTTGGACGCGCGGACGATGTTAGTGAGAACCTCTGAAGCGCCCGAGGCTTCCATCAAGCCGAGCCCGACGCAGATGTTGCCGCGCACTTCCTCTTGGCCGCTACCGATGGCATCGAGCCTCTCGAGGAGCGTGTCGGCGGCACGTTGCTCGCCGATCAGGCCGAGGGCGATGGCGAAGGCGCCATACTCCACCGGGCTTTTTCTGTTCTTCGCCAGGTCGCGCAGCGCCGTGCTCACCGCGGGATCGAGGGCCCCGTCGTTTTCGTTCAGCGCGTTCCCGAAAACACCGAGCGCAAGCGCCGCCCACGGACGCTTCTGACCCTTGCCCTTGGCAAGGGCGTCAAGGAGGGTCTTCTGGACGTCTGCCTCAAGGCCGCGGGCGTCGTCGCCCGTGCCCTGGCGACTGCCCATCTGGGCCATCGCCATCAGCGCGAAGTACTCGGTCTGGTTGTCCTTGGCCTCCCGGGCGATGCGCTGGAGCTGCCTGAAGATGTCCATGTTGGCCTTGGCCATCGGGTCGTCTTTGCCGCCTCTGGCGGCATTGCCAATCATGCCGAGGGCGATCGTCGCGGACTGAAGGCACTCAACGCGCTTCTCCTTGGACTGGGGGGCGACGAGTCGAAGCAGCGCTTGAATGACCTCACTGCGGACGGCGATGGCTTCTTCGTCCTCGGGGAATCGATCTTCGTGCACCGCCAGCAGTCGGGCGCATGTGATCGGGGCCTGGGCCCGGACCCGGAAGTCCTCGAAGCCGCCCTTGCCTTTGACGGGGTTCATCTTCTCCGTCAGGTAACGAAGGATCGAAAGGCGGTTCAACGCGATGGCGGCGCTGGTTCCCTCCTTGTTGACGGCCCCTTCGGCCTTCCAGTCGAGGGGGATCAAGCCAAGGCCTTGGAGCGCGCCAACCTTGATGTCGGGCTGCGCGAAATCAGGCATCTCGAGCACGTCGATGAGGTGCTCGGCGATGGTCTGACGCATTTCGTTAGAGGTCGTCCGGTTGCCGACGAGCCCCAGGCCGTAGCCGGCGAACGAACGTGTGCGAAGCGGCACCGAACCGCCGTTGTTCATCAGCCTGCGACCGGCTGCGTCGTTGCGCATCAGGCCCACGAGCGCTGGAACGGCACGGTCGTCAGCGAGGATGCCAAGGGCCAGGGCGGCCGTCTCGGAGATCTCTTGCTCTTGGGCCTTCAGGAAGCCAGAGATGATCTCGACGAACTCGGACTTGCCGTCCTCGCTCTTGACGTCGCCGATCTTTGCCAGGGCGATCAACGCACCGGTGACGATGTCGTTCTGCTCTTCGGTCTCGAGGGCCTTCTTGAGCGCGGGAACGACGGTCTCGCGGATCAACTCCTCGCCGGGGCGCAGGGACGCTTGCTTCTTTGCCTCGGTGCCGCGGCCAAGGTACATCTGATCGTCGCCGGACTGAACGCCGCGGGAGCGCACCTTCCTACGTAGGTTCAGGTACGGCTCCTTGTTGAAGCCCCACCAGAAGTCCCAGATCGTGAAGTCCGGGCCAGCATCCACGGTCTGGCTAGAACTCGGCGCGGTCCGCCTGGGCCCCGTCGGGGTCTGCCCTGGGGTCGTCGGCCCAGGGATGGTAGGGGTGCCGGAGTGAGGCGAGCCTGGCTGGGAGGGGCCAGACGGAGCAGGGGGTGCGGTGCCGCCGCCTGGGTTGGCGCCTCCCGGGGGAACGGTGTCGCCGGGGCCCCGATAGGTGCCGCCGTGACCGAGCGAGACGTCTTGGAGGCACAGGGCGCCAGCCGCGACGAAGGCTCCGAAGAGCAGAGATTTCTTCATGACGTGAGGTCGGTGAATGGAAGGGTCTCTCGACCCAGCCCGATCTAGTGGGATCAGTGATCCTGAGCCACCAAGATAGGCGGCAGGGGTTCAAAGACGATTAGAGCGGGTGGAAAAGACATCGATGTGTGATGCCGTGGGGGGAGGAGACCCGCGGCCGGTGGAGGCAAGTGCAAGGCCCGTGCCAGAAGCTACAAAGGTCAGACATCCGCGGTGGGAGAGCCCACCAGGCCCATGATAGGCATCCTGGAGGCCCTGACTACAGCTTCGGAGGCGGAAGACGTGCAAGGATTCGGATAGGTGAGGCGGTTGGATTCCAGCCCGGGTTACGCAGGCGGAACGGCTCTTTCCCGAAGCTGCCCCACGGCACCCCGGATCAGTTCGGCGCATTTTCTGGGTTCGCCAAGCGTGCCCGCGTCGCCCTCGCCCCCGGAATATCAACGCAGGCTGTGAGAGTCCCCGAGGGGGCGCTTCATTCTGAGAACCCGAGTCGCCACACTCGGGGAGTGCGCCAACCCTGGAATGCCCTCACGACCCTGGTCGCCCATCCCGACGCACCCCTTGAGCGTGCGTCGAGTGCTTGGGAGGAGGCCGCGGCACGGCTCGGGCTAACACGACTCGGCTGGCGTCGGCATCTGGACCCGGCCGATCCACAGGAGTTCGCTTTTGCATACCCGTCCCTGCGGGCGGTCACCCGCTGGCGCGCCCTCGGCGCCCACCCCGTGGGACGGGGCCCCGGTAGCGCCGACGAGGACCTCGCCCGCGTGGTAGAGGATGGCGGTGAGCTCATTGCGAGCGCGCCCCGTGGACAGCTGCCTGGCCCGGGGACGTTGCGCGAGCTCGGAACCCTCGCCTCAGCCCTCGAGTCCCGGCGGTCGGAGCGCCGCCGTTTGGCCCTCGCCGAACGGAGGGCCGCCCAGGCCCGGCGAACCGTAGCGGCGGGCCACGACCTTCGGAACGAACTCACGCGCGCGCTGCTCTTCCAGTCCCGCGGAACGGAAGAAGATCGACTGGAAGTCGCGCGCGCCCTCGACGCCGCGCGGACATTGGC
Organism: uncultured bacterium; assembly: GCA_913058555.1. Lineage (GTDB taxonomy): Bacteria > Planctomycetota > UBA1135 > UBA1135 > Saltatorellus. The sequence goes on along the minus strand of CAJXRJ010000054.1, from coordinate 4,395 downwards.
GCAGGACGCTTTGGTTCCCGAGGGCGGCATCGAAGGTCGGCCGCTCGAGGTGCTCCCGATGCGCCAGGTCTTGGCAGAGGAATGCCGTGCAGCAACCCATTCCGCACGGGTAGCCGGCGGCGAGCTCCCCAAGCTGCGCATGAAGTGCCCGAAGGCCCTTCGTGTGCTTGTTCGTCCTGCGTCCTTTCGCCGGGCGGTCCGTAACCTCGCGACCAACGCCCTGGAGGCAGCGAGCTGGAACCGCGCGCGCCAAGGAACGGTATCGGTGAGTACGGAGGCCTTGCCCGCGGATCATCCGTGGCGCGTCCACGGATTCAGCGTTGGCCTAGTCATCGAGGACGATGGCATTGGAATGGGCCCCCAGGGACTGGCGCACTTCCTGAGCCCCAAGGATCGGGGCGCAACCTACGACTCGTCCGAGCACAGCAAGCCGGGTTCCACAGGGCTGGGAACGGCGAGCTTGTCCCTTGCCTTGGAGAGCAGCGGGATTCCCATTCATGTGACCAGCACCCATCGGCGCGGGACCCGCGTCGTGCTCATGCTCCGCGAAGCCCTCGAGCCACTTCCGGTCACGGTGGTGGACCGTGACGCTCGGCGTGGCCTGCGAACGGTGGCGCAGCTCGGCGGCGCGGAGCAGGCTTGGTGGGTCGCCTCCCCTGAGGCAGGGAAGCTCCTCGAGGCAGAAACATAAAGAGGGGCCCATCGCACGCCCTGAATTGGATTCAGAGCGGGCGAGGGGCCCCCTTTCACAGCGCCCGGGACACCGCAGCGGGGCCCGGGCAGACTCCGACTAGCGCTTCTTGAGCGTAGCCCGAGCGTACTCGCGGTTCATGCGGGAGATGTTCGTGACGCTGATGCCCTTCGGGCACGCGGCCTCGCACTCGTAGTGGTTCGAGCAGTTGCCGAACCCCTGTTCGTCCATCGTGTCGACCATGGCGATGACGCGACGTTCGCGCTCGGGCTCGCCCTGGGGCAGCAGCGCGTACTGGCTGACCTTGGCCGCGGTGAAGAGCATCGCAGAAGCATTCGGGCACGCCGCCACGCAGGCACCGCAGCCAATGCATTGGGCCGCGTCGAATGCGAGGTCCGCGTCTTCCTTGGGGACCGGAATGCAATGGGCGTCGGGGGCCGCGCCCGTATTGACGGAGACGTAGCCGCCCGCCTGCTGGATCTTGTCGAAGGAGCCGCGATCGCACATGAGGTCACGAATAATCGGGAACGCGTTGGCACGCCAGGGCTCGATCTTGATGTGGTCACCGCTGCGATACTCGCGCATGTGCAGCTGGCACACGGTCGTGCGCTCGCGCGGGCCGTGGGGCTTGCCGTCGATCGTGAGGTTGCAGGAACCGCAGATGCCTTCGCGGCAGTCGTGCTCGAAGACGATCGGCTCTTCACCGCGCTCCACGAGCTGCTGGTTCAGAACGTCCAGCATCTCGAGGAACGACATGTGTTCGTTCGCGACGATCTCGTAGGTTTTGAATCCCCCGGGGGCACCGGGGCCGGCTTGGCGCCAGACCTCGAGGGTCAGGCGCATGTCACCGTGGTTGGCCTTTTGAATCATTGGAGTGGTGAGGGCGTTCGGGGGATTACTTGTAGCTACGTGTGGTGAGCTTGACTTCTTCGAAGGTCAGGGGCTCGCGATGTTCCTTGGGGAGCTGGCCTTCGCCGGAGAACTCCCATGCTGTGGTGTGCGAGAAGTTCTCGTCATCACGCTTCGCCTCGCCTTCATCGGACTGGTGCTCAGCCCGGAAGTGGCCACCGCACGACTCGTCGCGCACAAGGGCGTCGTTCATCATGACCTCAGCGAACTCCATGAAGTCCGCCAAGCGCCCGGCCTTCTCGAGGTCCTGGTTCACCGTCTGCGGATCTCCGAGCACCCGTAGGTCCTGCCAGAATTGGTCGCGCAGGTCGCGCACCTTCTTGATGCCTTCATTGAGCCCTTCTGCCGAGCGCTCCATGCCGCAGTGGTTCCACACGACGTTGCCGAGCTCTCGGTGCAGCGCATCGACGCTGCGGGTGCCTTTGATGGCCATCAGCTTGTCCATGCGCTCACGGGAGCTCGCTTCGGCCTCCTTGAAGGCTTCGTGGTCCGTGGTGACTTCTTGGAGCTGGCGCCCCGCGAGGTGGCTCGCAATCGTGGCGGGGATCACGAAGTAACCGTCCGCAAGGCCCTGCATGAGCGCGCTGGCGCCCAGGCGGTTGGCCCCGTGGTCAGAGAAGTTCGCCTCGCCGAGCACGAAGAGTCCCGGCACGGTGCTCTCGAGGTTGTAGTCCACCCAAAGGCCGCCCATCGTGTAGTGGACCGCAGGGAAGATGCGCATCGGGACCTCGTACGGGTTGTCGCCTGTGATCCGCTCGTACATCTCGAAGAGGTTGCCGTAGCGAGCCGCGATCGTGTCGCGACCGTCTCGCTTGATGGCATCCGCGAAATCGAGGTAGACGGCTTCGCCCGTGGGTCCAACGCCTCGGCCCTCGTCGGTCACCAGTTTGGCGTTGCGTGAAGCCACGTCCCGCGGAACAAGGTTGCCGAAGCTCGGGTACTTGCTCTCGAGGTAGTAGTCGCGCTCGTTCTCGGGAATGTCCACCGCGGCGCGGGAGTCCCCCTTGGTCTTCGGGACCCATACACGACCGTCGTTGCGCAGGGACTCACTCATGAGAGTGAGCTTCGACTGGTAGTCGCCTGAACGCGGGATACAGGTCGGGTGGATCTGCGTGTAGCAAGGGTTCGCGAAGAACGCACCGCGCTTGTGCGCGCGCCACGCGGCCGTGACGTTCGAGTTCTTGGCGTTCGTCGAGAGGAAGAACGCGTTGCCGTAACCGCCGCTGCCGAGCAGGACGGTGTGGGCGGTGTGACGTTCGTACTCGCCGGTGATGAGGTTGCGCGTGATGATTCCGCGCGCCACGCCGTCGACGACCACGAGGTCGACCATTTCCCGGCGGTTGTACATCTCGATGCGACCCGCCTGGATCATGCGGTTCATCGCACCGTAGGCACCGAGCAGGAGCTGCTGGCCCGTCTGGCCGCGGGCGTAGAACGTCCGGGACACCTGGGCGCCGCCGAAGGAACGGTTGTCCAAGAGTCCCCCGTACTCACGCGCGAAAGGAACGCCTTGGGCCACACACTGGTCGATGATGTCGACGGACACTTCGGCGAGGCGGTGCACATTGGATTCCCGGCTCCGGTAATCGCCGCCCTTCACCGTGTCGTAGAACAGGCGGTGGACGCTGTCGCCGTCGCCTTTGTAGTTCTTGGCTGCATTGATGCCGCCCTGGGCCGCGATGGAGTGGGCACGACGCGGGCTGTCATGGGTACAGAACGCCTTCACGTTGTAGCCCATTTCGGCGAGGGTCGCGGCGGCGGAGCCACCGGCGAGACCGGTTCCGACGACGATGACGTCGAACTTCCGTCGGTTGGACGGGTTGACCAGTTTCAGGTCAAACTTGTGGCGCGACCAGCGCTCGGACATGGGCCCGGAAGGGACCTTGGAGTCGAGGCATTCGGACGCAGTGGGGGAGTCGGCGGGAGTCATAAGGATCGTTCTGCTCGATGTACGTTCTGTTCCAGGGAAAGCGAGCCAGGGTCGGCGCCATGCCGGTCCAGGCCAGGCCCAATCAACCGGTGAAGAACAGGTAGAACGGGATGCCGCCAAAACCAGCGACGAGAAGGACCGTGATCAAACGGCCGGTGTTTTTGATGAGCACGCGGTAGCGCGGGTGCGCCACTCCGAGAGTTTGGAACGCGCTCTGGAAGGCGTGCCACATGTGTAGGCCCACAAGGCCAATGGAGATCACATAAATGCCGAACCCAAGCGGCGATTGAAGACGATCCACCACCATCTGGGCCAGGTCGACGTCGCCCTCGGTGATCTCCTTCTTGATGCGGAAATCCCAGATGTGAATCACGAGGAAGACAAGAAGCAGCGGGCCGGTGATCCACATGGTCGTGGAGGCGAGCGTCTTCGAGCCCATGCCGAGGTTCGCTCGGTAGCCTTCGTCGCGGGACGACTTGTTCTTCTTGACCAGGAATACGGCAAACAAGATGTGAACGACGAACAGGCCCGCGAGCCCAGCCTCTGCCAAGGGCAGCAGCGGATTGCTCTCGAGAAGGTGCGCGTAATCGTTGAAGGCCTGGTTCCCTGAGTACAGCGTCAGGTTGCCGGCCATGTGGACCAGCAAGAAGAGCGTCAGCGAGAGCCCCGTGATGGCCATCACGTACTTGCGGCCGATCGACGAGTTCAGGAATCGGACGAACGGGTTCATGGGGTGGTGCAGGTGAGGGGCCGGAGCCTCTCGGGGTTTGCCGAGTTCCGCCGAGAGTTCGCAAGGGAGCGATTCGTCGGACCCCGGTGGGTCCTGTCCTGTCTCTTATACACATCTCCGAGCCCACGAGACTAG
>CAJXRJ010000053.1 GCA_913058555.1 uncultured bacterium | reverse complement strand
CATGCCTAGTCTCGTGGGCTCGGAGATGTGTATAAGAGACAGTCGTTCGCTCCGTTCAGGAAGTGGAGGCTGGTACCCAGCCCGATGGTCAGGGCGAGCGTCACGCCGGCGGTGCTGGCCGCAGTCGCGGGATGGCGACGTGCCCATCGCTTGGCGCGGCCCCAGCGCGAGATCGCCCGCGCACGGACGGGCTCTTGCTCGCGAACACGGCGCAAGTCCTCTGCGAATTCGAGCGCCGAGACGTACCGGCGACTTCGCATGCCGTCCATGGCCGTCATCACGACGACCTCAAGGTCCCGGGGAATCGAGTAGTTGAAACGCCGCGGAGGGCGGGGGTTGGCGCTGAGAATCTGCTGATAGAGCGAATCGACGGACACCGCCTCGAAGGGACGCTCGCGGGTCAAGCACTCGTAGAGCGTGACGCCAAGGCTATAGACGTCGGCGCGCCGATCGATCTCGCCGTGCTCGGCCCGTAGCTGCTCCGGCGACATGTAGTACGGAGTCCCCAGGACATCGTTCGTGCGAGTGAGGGCAAAGCCGTCTTCTCCGTCGTTGGTGCGAGCGATCCCGAAGTCGAGAATCACCGGTTCGCCGCCACCAGTAACCATCAGATTGCCCGGCTTGACGTCCCGGTGCACGAGACCTCTTTCGTGGGCCACGTGAAGTGCGCGGGCGGCCCTCTCAATGAAGAGCACTGCGTCCATGAATTCGCGGCGACTCGTCTCCTTGGCCCCAGATGCCCCAGCGGCGATGTCCTCAGAATCGCCCCATGCCCCTTCGGAGAATCGAACGGGTCCCCGTCCCGACTGGCTGACGAGGACCTCGGCAAGCGTGCGGCCCGGCACGTACTGCATGGCGATCCACGCGAACCCGTCGGCTTCCCCGGTGTCGTAGATCTCGCAGATGCCGGGGTGTTGGATGTTCGCCGTAAAGGCCGCCTCGCGGCGGAAACGCTTCGCCCCCGCCAAGTCGATCGTCGGGAACGGCACGCGCAGCACCTTCAGCGCGACGTCTCGATCGAGCTTGCCATCGTGCGCCAGAAAAACGCTCGCCTGGGCGCCCTGCCCGATCTGTCGCTTCAGCTGATAGCCGCCGATGGACTCACGTCCGGCTGCTGCGACCAGCGGCTCGGGCCGCTCGCGCAAGAAGCTGCCCTCGTTAGCGCGCGTTTCTGCAGCCAGCAACCGATCGACTTGCTTGCGCAGTGCAGCATCCGACTCGCATGCCACTGCCAGGTACTCCCCACGCTGCTCGGGGGGCAGCTCCCGTGCTTGGTAAAAGACAGTCTCAACTTTGGACGGTTGGGTCATGGGGCATCGGTGATCGCGCAGTGCTGGAGTGGAACAGAGGGGCCGTCTGCTACCTGACGATCTGCGCGTTGATCTATCGATGCGAATTCGGCGGCTCGCGAACACCACCAACTTGCGAAAACCCCTGTGATTCACCCAAAAGCGTGCCCTCCGCGCATGCCGACGCTTACGCTTCGCCCATGGCCCATGAGATCCTGCAGATCCTCTCGGCGCTCGAGGAGGGCGACCCGGCAGCCGCAGAGCAACTCTTACCGCTGGTCTACGAGGAACTCAGGCAACTTGCTGGTGCGCGCATGGCACAGGAGTCACCAGGGCACACGCTCCAGGCCACGGCGCTCGTCCATGAGGCTTACGCCCGACTCGTCAGCGGCGCCTCTGGCGCCCCGCTCCAATTCGACGGTCGCGGGCACTTTTTCGCGGCGGCCGCCGAAGCCATGCGCCGCGTTCTCGTGGACCGTGCCCGTGCCAAAGGCGCAATCAAACGCGGCGGCGGTCGGCCGACTTTGGGGCTCGACGCGACCCTGGAACAGGTCGAAGCCGCCCCCGCAGAGTTCCTCGGTCTGCACGAGGCGCTCGACAAACTCGCCGTTCACGATCCCCTGAAGGCGCAGCTAGTCACGCTGCGTTTTTTCAGCGGGCTCGAACTCAAAGAGGCTGCCGCATCGCTCGGGCTCTCTCCGTCCGCAGCAGACAGGCACTGGGCCTACGCGAGGGCCTGGCTCTACGCGGCGATGAGTGACGAGAGCGGTACCGCTAGCTAAGAATGCGCGCCGCCCATTCTTCGGCCGCGTCGCCCTGGAGTTCGGCGATGAAGCGCAGGTCGGCTGGGGCCGCTTCGAGGGCTGGTCCGAAGAAGCCGGAGTTCCACGCACGGTCGCCGAGGAGCGGGTCCCAGAGGGATAGCGCGTAGTTCCCGTCAGGGCCGCGAAGGTGCTCGACGGACTCTTCTCCCCAAACGCCCTTCCCCATGTCCTGCTTGGCCCCGCTCACCTGGTAGTGCCACCAGGCGTGGTCCGTGGCGGGCTCGTCCGACTTGCCGCGTGCGGCGAGGGCGACCGCTCCATCCGGGAGCTTACCCCCCGGCAAAGCGCTGCCGAGGACGGATTGGATGAGGCTGAAGAGGTGGAAGCAGCGGGCCACGTTAAAGAACCTGAGATGGCAGACCCGCCGCGTCTCGGCGTGGACCACGTAGAGGTCGCCGCTGCGACGCAGCACGAGCTCCCGGACCCAAGTGATCGCGTGGCTCTCGGACTCGCGCTCCTCCAGAGTGGCAGTGAATTCCGCGTCGTCCGCGAGGGCAGAGCGCAGCTCCGGCAGTCGGGCGAGGTGGGCCACCAGCGCCTGTGCAAGGGATGGCAGCGCCTCCAGGAGCTCCGGCTCTCGCCCTCCTCCCGTGCGCGCGAGCCAGGACCGAAAAGCCTCCACAAGCCGCGGCCCCGCAAGGGCCGGATCGAGCCCCTTCTCCACCGCCGAGCCGAGGGAGATGGCCAGCCAACCAGCACCGTGGGGCGGCAAATCGTCCAAAGCAGCCAGCACCGGGGGCGGCACGCTCCCCCGCCCTATCACGTCGACGATGAAGGATCGGGTGATCTGGAGTAGCTCAGGCGTGGGGGGCGCGGCGCTGGGAATCTGACTACAGGCGTGCAGCAGCTCGTCGGTCGGGGGCTGGGTCGTCATGGGGCGCAGAGGGTACCTTCCGGTGGCGCTGGGTTCCGCCCTCAGCGCTGGTGCAAGAGAATCGAGCAGCAGCTCAGCGCACCTTCCGCTTTCGCGAGCTCGTCCGCTGGCACCTTCACCACATGGAGCCCTGCGGCAACGAGGCGCGCCCCCGTTTTAGGGTAGGCCGAACCGTGCAGCACCGTGCCGGACACTTTCGCCATCGGAAGCGCGACGAGATTGGCCGCCATGGGCTCCGACGGATCGACCTCGATGCATTCGATGCCTCGCAAGAGCGCTGTGTCGATCATCTCGGGGTTCACCAGCGCACGCCCTTCGTCGACGGCGGTGGCAGCCGACTTGAGGTGCAGGCAGCCCTTCACCTCGATGCCTGTGACCGTGTAATCGTGGGGCTTGAGGATCTCCCAAAGCTGGTCCACGCCGCTCTGATTGCTGCGCGTGGAAAGCCCGACGTAAACGTCGCGGCCCAGCACGAGCACGTCGCCCCCATCCAGCGTTCCGGGCTCCGAGATGCTCGATAGGGTCCGGTGCTCTGACAGCGCCTCCGCGATCGCGTCCAGCTCTCCGCGCCGCGAGGCTGCCCCCGGCCGCGTCATGACGGCGACTTCGTCGAAGGCGATGGCGGCGTCCTCCACGAAAACGCAGTCCGGATGGTCCTCTGACGCCGGCAGCGCCTTGACGGTGTACCCAGCCGCACGGAGCGCGCTCTCGTAGGCCACGTGCTGCGCGCGGGCACGTTCAAGGTCGATCGGGACGCGGTCGAGGTGCGTCAGTTCGCAGCGGCTAAGGGCATCGCTGATACCGCGGGTGATCGCAATCATCGGTGGAGGGTATCAGACGTGAGATGGGGGGAGGGTTTCGATGCGCCACTGACGATGAACCGGCGCGGGGGCGACGCCCTTCCGCGCCCGGGCACCGACTCGCCCCTCCCCGCAGCCTTGTCACGGCCACTTGGTAGGGTCAAGGGATGCCCATCGCCATCAGATTCATTGCCGGAGCCTCCCTCGTTGTCGCAGGTTCAGCCGCTCCCTTGGCACGGACGGCCACGCCTGCGTCCCAATCCCCTGCCAGCCCTGGCCCTGCAGTGCGCGTCAGCTTCCCCGAGGACCTGCGGGAGGCGCCCGCGGACGGGCGGCTGCTGCTCCTCTTCTCGACCTCCGACGACGTGGAGCCGCGCTTTCAGATCAACGGCAGCGTGAAGAGCGCCCAGGTCTTTGGCATCGACGTCGAGTCGTTCGCGCCGGGCGCCGACGCGGTGTTTGACGGGAACGTGCTCGGCTACCCCGCGGCGAAACTCTCCGGCCTGGCCCCCGGCGACTACACGGTCCAAGCGGTGCTCCACCTCTACGAGACCTTCGAGGTGATCCACGGACACACGCTGAAGCTCCCCATGGACCGCGGCGAGGGGCAGCACTGGAACCGCGCGCCCGGCAATCTCTACAGCACTCCGAAGACCGTCCACTTTGACGCCGCTGAGGGCCCGCTGTCCATCGTGCTCGACCAGGTCATCCCCCCCATCGAGCCGCCCGCCGACACGAAACACGTGCGCCACGTCAGCCTGCAGAGCGACCGCCTGTCGGAGTTCTGGGGCCGGCCCATGCACCTCGGCGCGCACGTCCTGGTGCCCGAGGGCTTCGACGAGCACCCGGAGGCGCGCTACCCCGTCATGATCTTCCACGGCCACTTCCCCATGGACTTCGGCGGCTTCCGCCCGGAGCCGCCCAACGCGGACCTCAAGCCTGAGTTCAGTGAGCGCTTCGGCGTCGACGGCTACAACATAATCCAGCAGCAGGAAGCCCACGACTTCTACAAGCTCTGGACGAGCGACGATTTCCCGCGCTTCCTGATCGTTCAGATCCAGCACGCCAATCCGTTCTACGACGATTCCTACGCCGTCAACTCCGCGAACGTCGGGCCCTACGGCGACGCGATCACCTACGAGCTCCTGCCCTTCCTTGAGAAGGAGTTCCGCGGGCTCGGGGAAGGCTGGGCGCGCTTCCTGTACGGCGGCTCGACCGGCGGCTGGGAGGCGCTGGCGGCGCAGGTCTTCTATCCGGACGAATACGGCGGCTGCTTCGCCGCGTGCCCCGACCCCATCGACTTTCGTGCGTACTGCCTCGTCAACCTCTATGAGGACGAGAACGCGTACGAGGTCAAGGGTCCGTTCGGGAGCGTCGAGCGCCCCGCCCACCGTGACTCGCTCGGCCAGGTGAACTCGACGATGCGCATGGCCAACCACATGGAACTCGTCCTCGGCACGAAGAGCCGCTCCGGCGACCAGTTCGACATTTGGGAGGCCGTGTACTCGCCGGTGGCTGACGACGGCTATCCGAAGCGCATCTGGGACAAGCGCACCGGCGTGATCGACAAGGCCGTCGCCGCGCACTGGCGTGAGAACTACGACCTCAGGCATATCCTCGAGCGCGACTGGCAGACCCTCGGGCCGCGGCTCGCCGGCAAGATCCATCTCTACTGCGGCGACATGGACAACTACTACCTGAACAACGCGGTTTACCTCATGGAGGACTTCCTCAAGGGGACCACCGCCCCACCGTACGGGGGCGTCGTCGAATACGGCGACCGCGCCGAGCACTGTTGGAACGGTGACCACGAGAACGGCAACCACCTCTCGCGCCTGCGTTACAACACGATGTACCTGCCCCGAATCCTCGAGCTCATCAAGGAGTCTGCGCCCGAGGGTGCCGACCTCACGAGCTGGCGCTACTAAAGGTCGGAATGCCGGGCCAGGTCCGTTGGCCTGCCCGGCGAGCGAGTACGCTCTCAGGCGTCATGAGGGTCCCTACGATTCGTGGCGTCATCGACCGGCGCATCCTCGCCAACTACCGCATCGATCCGGATGTGATGGCGCGCCAGCTCCCCGCTCCGTTCCGCCCGAAGCTCTTGGATGGATACGCTGTCGGTGGCATCTGCATGATTCGTCTCCGTGGAGTTCGGCCCAAGTTTCTGCCGGCGATGCTCGGTATCGGCTCCGAGAACGCAGCCCACCGCGTCGCCGTGGAGTGGGAGGAGCAGGGCAGCCTCCGGGAGGGCGTTTACATCCCCCGCCGCGACACGAACTCAAGGCTGAACGCGTTGATGGGTGGCAGGGTCTTCCCGGGCCTCCATCATCTTGCGGAGTTCTCGGTGCACGAGTCGGAGGACAGGTTCACGGTGTCCATGCGAAGCCGCGACGGCGGGACGCACGCGCACGTGTCGGGCCGCGTCACGGGCGAACTGCCCGCTTCATCGCTCTTTCCTTCACTGGCTTCTGCGTCGGATTTTTTCGAATCGGGATCCCTCGGCTACTCCGACACGGGAGAGCCTGGCCGCTTCGACGGCCTCGAGCTCCGCTGCCGAGGTTGGCACGTCGACGCCTTGGCCATCGACCGGGTGGAGTCGAGCTACTTCGAAAACAAGGAGCTGTTCCCAGCCGGCTCTGTGGACTTCGATTGCGCGCTGCTCATGCGCGACATCGAGCACGAGTGGCATGGCCGGGGTGACCTGTGCTGCCCCTAGTGCATCTCAAGATCGTTGAAAGCGGCGTCAGGTGCGCTTGCGCATTGGCGCGGCACCGATCGGAGGACCTAAACCCATGACCAGTGCGGAGTTTGACCAAGGCGCGGCGACCGCCACCGTGACGGCGGTGATTGGCCATGTCGCAAGGCCCGGCGTCTCCAAGCGCCAAGTACGTCGACGGCTCGAGCGGCTGATCGACCGCGGCGCGCGGTTTCCTGGCTACCTGCGCGGCGACATCCAGGCCCCTGACCCTCGCCGCCTCGATGACTGGGTCGTCGTGGTCGAATTCATGGACAGCGCCACCCTCACCGGCTGGCTCACTTCGGCGGCGCGGGCCGAACTCCTTGACGGCGAGCCGAAGCTCTTCAGCGGGCGCCCGCGCGTTCAGGTACTAGCGACCCCCAACTCGGCGACCTCTGTCACGGCCGTAGCCTCCTTCCCCGTTGAACCTGGCCTCGAGGAAGCGTTCGAAGCCCAGTATCGACGCCTCCTCGCGGCCGTGATCGGGTTCGACGGGTTCATCCGCTGCGAGCTCATACCAGCGGAACACGGCATCCAACGGGATTGCGCCGTGGTGTTCTCCTTCACGAGCCGTCAAGCCCTCGACGTCTGGTTCGAGAGCGATCAGCGGAGCACGATCTTGGCTGATGTCCGCCCGCTCCTCACCTCGGAGACCACGATGAACATCGTCGGTGGGTTTGGCGGGTGGTTCAACCCGCCGAACAGGCCCCCCAAGATGTGGAAGCAGGCGTGCCTTGTGCTGATTGCGCTCTACCCCACGTCGCTGCTCCTCAGCTGGCTCCGCCTCGCCGCGTTCCCCGACCTGCCCTTCGCCGCCGCGGTGCTCGTGGTCAATGTCCTCGGCGTCGCCGTCTTAACCTGGATCCTCCTCCCCACCCTAACTGGACGCTTCTGGCGCTGGCTACGCAGGTAGCGGCCTCCCCAAAGAAGGTCGTCGGCCTAGCCCGGTGTGGCTACGGCTTGGCGCGACAGAAAACCGAAGTGAGGACTAGCACGTTGCTGCCCAGCGGCTTCAATGGGCCCTCCAGCCTATGCCACCCGACGTCACACGCCTCCTCGATGCCGCACGCGCCGGCGACAATCAAGCTACTGCTGATCTTCTGGCTGCGCTCCAGGGCGAGCTTCGCCAGCTGGCGGCGCGACACCTCGCCGGGGAACGAGTCGGGCACACACTGCAGCCGACCGCGCTCGTCAACGAAGCGTTCGTCAAGTTGGTGGGACGGAGCGACGCTGACAACGAAACCGAGTGGGCATCGCGGCAGCAGTTTCTTGCTTATGCGTCGACGGCGATGCGGCGAGTCTTGCTCGAGCACGCGCGCGCACGGCTCGCGGTCAAGCGCGGCGACGGGGCACAGCGCGTCACGCTCTTCGAAGTTCCAAGCGCGCTCGACGACGAGCCAGAGGCGACCGTCGCGCTCGATGACGCGCTGGCGGCTTTTGCCGAGCTTGACCCACGCGGGGCCCGCATCGTTGAGCTCCGATGGTTCGGTGGGATATCGAATGCCGAAGTAGCCGCGACCCTCGACGTTTCAGAGCGCACAGTTGAACGTTCCTGGCGTGCGGCACGGGCATGGCTCCGCCAACGCATTGGTGAGTGACGCTACTGCCCCATGCGCGCGCGTAGCTGCTGGGCAATTGGATGCTGTTTTCCGAGCCCTACTTCGATAAGCGGAAGTGCGGCATCGAGCTCTTTTTGAGCCGCCTCGCGGTCGCCTGATGCGCCGAGCGCCTCGGCATAAGTCATCCTCGCCTGGCCCTCGAGCGTTGGGCCCAGGACTGCAAGTCCGGTGGTTTCGTCCCCTGATAGCGCGAATTGGAGGGCTTCAAGCGCGCCGTCAATATCCTCCTCCCGCACGAGAATCCAGCCAATCTGGTATTGCGTAGCGTGCCAGTGCGGCCGGAGCGCTGGGCCACCTGTCTCTAGGATGGGCAGCGCTTCCCGCATCAAGAGAAGCGCGCGGTCGCGTTGCCCAAGTGCGTTGGCGATCCGTGCTGCAACGTCAAGCGAGAACGACTTTTGGTTCGGATCTCCTACTTCGCGGTACGCGTCCACCGCATGCTCGCTCGGCTCGGCCGCCTCCTCGAATCGGCCCAAGCCCATCAACGCCTCTGCGAGGTACGTCGCCACTTCGGCTACATCTCGATTGCGGTCGCCATGATTCCAGCGCAAAACAGCGAGGCCTCGCCGAAGGGGAGCAATGGCCTCCTTTGGGCGGCCTGCCTTGAGCAGCGCGCGGCCGTACTGCCCGAACGTGTGGCCGAGGACACGGTCCCGCTCGGCGAGTATGGCCTGGGCGTCCTCCGTTAACGGCTCGAGGATCAAGCACGCTTCAGGTGCCCGACCAAGGTCAGTAAGCAAGCGTGCCCGGGCTGAACCGACGCCAAAACGCAGCGGATGCTCGGCGCTCAATCCGGTCTCCACGAGCTGCATCGCCAGTTCCGATGATCGATCGGCGTCGGTAGAGCGTTGTAGTCCAAGGAACGCGTTCATCTCCTCGTATGCGAGATTCGCGAGGATCTCGGCGCACTTCGGATGATCTTGAGGCATGGCAACGCGTGCCTCTTCGATGGCGAGCAGAGCAGCCTCGTAGTCGCCTACCTGCACGAGCTGCGTCGAACGAAGAGTAAGTGTTTGCGCAAGATGGATTGGGTCGACACCAGGAGTCGCGCGTGCATCCGCAATGAGCCCCAAAATCTCGGTCTGCGCGGAATCGAACTGCCGTCCAGCGAGCAGCTGGCGCGCTGACTGAATCCGATCGGGGACTCCCTGGATGAGCGCTTCGACCCTCTTCGCCGTGGAGCGTTTCTCCGCGAGAAGACCCGCGCTCGTTCCAAGGGCAGCCAGCGCGAACATCGCGGCCGCGGCTTGCCATGGCCGTCGGCGAACGAGGCGCACGGCGCGCTCCATGGCCGAAGTCGGACGGGCCAAGATTGTCTGGCCACCTAAATGGCGATCTAGATCGAGAGCGAGCTCCGCCGCATCGCCATAGCGTCGGTCCGGGTCGCGCTGCATGCACCTCGACAAGATCGTGTCGAGATCGCCACGGAGCGCTCGACGGCGCGTCCCGTGCGTGCGTCGACTTGGCGGCACCGGCGGGGCCGCAAGAAACTCTTCCTCGAGTGCACGCGTCCCACCTTTCGCCCGCCATGGCCTTGTGCCGCTAGCGAGTTCATAGAGCATGATGCCCAGTGCAAAGACATCCGTCGCTGGGGAGATGGTTTCGCCCAGGATCTGCTCGGGGCTGGCGTACTCGGGCGTGAAGACTCGCTGACCGGTCCGGGTCAAGAGAGCCTCGCTATCAGAGGAGAGCGTACGAGCAATGCCGAAATCGACCAACCGCACGGAGCCGTCGGTGCGCACGAGCACATTGGCCGGTTTCAGATCGCGATGGACGATTCCGCGCTCGTGTGCGTGAGCGACCGGATCCAAGATGCGGCGGAAGAGCCGCAGCCGAGCTCTAAGGTCAAGCCCGCGCGCCTCAACGAAGCGATCGAGCGCAACGCCGTCCACGTATTCCATCACGAAGTAGGGGCGGCCGTCCTCCGTCGTTCCCCCATCGAGCAATCGAACGATTGATTCGTGCTCGAGAGCGGCAAGCGTCTGGCGTTCCTGGAGGAAGCGGTCGAAGAGCGCTGTCGAGCCCGCGCCCGGCGCAAGCAGCTTGACCGCCACCTCTCGCTCGAACTCTCCGTCATCGCGCCTGGCGAGAACCACCTCCCCCATGCCGCCCGCGCCGATCGGTCGGAGCTCGACGTAGGGCCCGAAGCGTCTCGGGGGATCTGGGCCTGGATCGGACTCCAGAAGTCCTCGGACGGCAGCAGCCAGGACTTCATCCTCTGCCTCCAACGCCAGCAACGCTCGCTCGCGTTCGTCCTCCTCGGCGTCCGCGAGTTCGAAGAATTGCTCTTGGGCGCGCCGCCAAGCACGCGCCGCTTCGTCAGCGGGCACGGGCTCGGAGAGACAAGCGGGAGGCGAGGAGTGCTCGAGGGGATCGTCAGGCGAAGTCATGGCCAACCGTGATGGTGCGGGACGCGCAGCAGCCCCGCCACGTTTCTGCGAAATCTGGGAGAGACAAAGCGGGGCGCGAGGCCGCCAAACGGCAAGTGCGGAGCTGACATCCGTTGTTTCAGCCAGATAGGCGCGCCCGGGCGCGCCGCAAAGGCACTCCCGGGCGGGCCCAAAGGCCGAGGCAAGGACTTGGATTTTCCAAGCGCTCGCCGCGACACGAGCGATCGTGATCACTCCGTAAAGACTACCGCGCAGGCGTTGGTGAAGTTCGACGTGGCCATGCCGTTGACCGAATCACGATGCCAGAGCTGGAACCTCCACGTCTCCCCGACGGCCGAGGGCACGTGCCCGTTGCCCTGCGGAATCGAGAGAGGATTGATCGCAAAATTCACCGAGCCGTTCTGACCACTGCTGAGGATTTGCGAAGAGTAACGCCCGATCGATCCGCCGAGGAGGATGCGTCCTTGACTTCCGGCTGGCAGGTTGACGGAGCCTTCATGGCGGGACACGAGCATGAATCCGAACACGTTGTTCGGCAGGTCGCGCCCCTGCGCGGAGTGCTGCGTCTGGCGCTTGCCGTCACCCACGATCCGCAGCCAGCTTGAGTTGAGCGGGCCGACCGAGTTCGGGTTCGCATCTCCGTACTGACGCCCCACCATTCCGGAAGGAGATTGTTTGGCGAAGACGTAGCTGACACCCCTGCCCTCAAGCTGACCGAAGTCAGAGGGCGCATTCGGTACGCTCTTGGCCCAGATTACGGCGCCATCGCGGCTCGTTGACGAGTGATGGCCTTCCCACTCGATCGCCATGCGCGGTGTGGAGATCGCTTCCGGGGCGGAGGTGAGTACCAAGTGCCGCTCCGCCAGGCAGAGCGAGTCACCCGTTACGAGTGCGGCCAACTCTCCGGTTGCCATGCATACGTTCCAGGCGCCAGCGTTGAGCTGGTCCGGGTCCTCCTCGAGGTACGAGATGTAGATCGCTCGGCCATTCGTTCCGACCTGAGCACGCTCTTGCAAGAGCCCATGTGAGTAGTCCTCCATCCACGTGAGGCCAATATGCGGCCCCCTCGATTCGCCGGCGAGGGTTCGAGCAGCGAGGCTCGATCGAAACCCAGAAGGGCGCGTGACATCAGTCGTGTAGTGCTCATAGACGATGAGTGCTGCCCGGCTTCCATTCAATCCCGACGGCGCATCTAGAAGCGACGAGACTGCTGGGCGCCCATTGCGGCCAAAGTCCTCGATCAGAATCGGGTCGGAGGACTGCTGGGCACTGCCATTGTAGTAGAGGCGCTTCGCCCAGATATCACCCATGATCCCTTCCGTGGCCCTCGTCCAGACGAGGGTCCAGTAGTCACCGATGAAGGCCGTGTCGCCAAGCCCCTCCGAGATCTGCACGTCGATATCGTTAGCGCTGGAGACTTCGACTTGCTCAGTACTACTCATCGTTCCGTCCGTCTCAATCAATCGGTACTCGATGTTTGAGTTCGTCGGGCCCAGTCTGCGGGACCAGGTCACACAGAAGTCCGACTGGGAAGTGATTGCTGCGTTGCTTCCACCCACGTCGACGCTCTCCTTCTGAGTCCCGCCAATAGTGCTCACCATGAAGGGGCTTCCAGCTGCCGAGAAGCTGCCAACGTCCACAAGACGCCCTTCGATGCGGCAATTCTGCGTGCCGAGACCGACACGCGCTGCGACCAAGACGCGGTCGGCCTCCCAGGAGTATCCGACCGAGGGGCGTGTCCAACTGTCGTTCCCGGTCTCGATGGCCAGGGCTGGGCCCTGGATGTTCAGGTTCTCATCCCACCACGTCATATAGACATCGCTGTTTTGCTGGGACGTGAAGTCTTCCCAGGCCACGACGTAGCGGCCGCTGGCCCCAGCAAACACGATGTCCGGGTGCCCATCATCGAGCACTCCGATCGTGCTGGAGAACGAGGTCCAAAGGGGGTCGACAGTGACTGGGAAGGTGGCATTGGCAAGGAACGAGGCCGGCACCGTGAGTCGGATTCCATCGCCCGTCCAGACGCGCGGGATCGAGCGACGCGACCCCTTCGCATCCAGCGCGAACGCATTTCCGCACTCCACGAAGCCGAACTCTGGGTGCACGAAACGAAGCGCGTCGCCTTGGACAACGGGAATCAGATCGGTCTGCACGGAAAGGTCGATGGTGAGCTCGCCCTCCCGCGAAGCATTCTGAAACACGAAGGTCTGTTCGGTCCCGGCGCTGCAGAGGTTGTGGATCTCAGTGAAGTCAACGTGCTGCTGAGTGACTTTTGAACCCTCGGCGCCGGGCCTTCCCATCGTTCTAGCATCAAGGTCTCGACCGGCACTCTGCACCGATGCGACCTCGACGCGTACGGGCCACTCGCGCGGGGAAGACTTCCCGAATGCGGGAAGAACCGTCAGGCCCTTCGCGTCAAATTTTGCGCGTAGGTCACGCGTTCGAGCCCAGATGGTTCCAGGCTCTGCACTGACGTCGATCAGGGGCTCCACGAGCATCTCCCGGATAGACAACGTCGGCAAGAATGTTTCGGCGTGCTGCTCAGGACCAGACTCTTGTCCGGTGGCTACTTGGGGCAAGCCTGCCGCAAGTAGGACTGCGGCGAGAGTGGGGCGGATAGACATGGCAGTAGTGATCCCGTGAAGGACCGGCGCTCTGGGGCGCTTCAGGTGATTGGAGGGAGCGAACGTGTTTGGGGCCGTTAGTCCAGCTCCCCGCGCTCAATCATGTGGGGTGCACGCGCCGCGGTTTCTCCGACACTGAATCGGAGGAAGTTCTGCGACTTCTGTTTCCATGAAGAACCCCACGAAGAGAGCCCGTCCGCGCGCTGCTCTTTGCAGCGCACGGACAGGCTCTACGCAGCCCGCGCGAGGGCGGCTTGGGTCGAAGGCCCTACTGGGTGAAAGTCACCGCGCATCCGTTGGTGAAGTTCGAGGTGGCCAGGCCGTTCACGAGGTCGCGGTGCCAGACTTGGAACCTCCACGTGTCGCCGATGGCGGACTGCACGATGCCGTTGCCTTGTGGAATCGCCATGGGGTTGATCACGAAGTCGGCGGATCCCAGATTGTTGCTGCTGATGATCTGGCCGTTGTAACGCCCGACCGTTCCACCTAGGAGCAAACGTCCCTGGCTCCCACCTGGCAAGTTGACGTAGGCGGCATGCTTGGATACGAGAAGGAAGCCAAACACGTTCGGTGGCAGGTCGCGAGCCTGTGCCAAGTGGATGCTGCTTCGATCGCCGTTGCCGAGGATTCTCAACCAGCTCGAACTAAGCGGCCCGCCCGAATGGGGATTGGCGTCACCGTATTGGCGACCAACCATGCCGACGGGTGCGTCCTTCGGGAAAGCGTAGTAAATCCCGCGCCCGTCGACTTTGCCGAATCCGTCGGGGCGATTCGGAAGGCTCCGGGACCAGACGGACACGCCGTACCTGCTCGTGGAGACGCTGTCGCCTTCCCACTCCATCGCAATCTTCGGTGTGGAGATCACGTCCGGTGCCCCGGACATCACGACTCGACGCTCCGCAAGGCAAAGTGTGTCGCTCACGGTGAGGTGTGCGATCTCTCCGGTGGCCAAACAGGCGTTCCATAGGCCGGCATTCAGATGCTCGGGATCTTCTTCCATGTAGGTGATGAAGACAGCCCTGCCATTCGTCCCGACCTGGGGCCGTTCTTGGAGAAGCGCCTGCCCAAAGTCCTCCATCTCGGTGACCAGTCTCCTCGCCGTCGGTTGTTCCCCCGCGATGAGCTTGCAGACGATGCTCGAACGAAAGCCCGATGGGCGGGTGAAATCCGCCGTGTACTCCTCATAGACGACTAGGACTGCGCGCTCCCCGTTCACGATCGTGGCGGCGTCGAGGAGCGAAGAGACAGCCGGCCTGGCGTGATTCGTCGTGCCGTCAACCACGATTGGGTCTGACGATAGGGCTAGTGAACCGTTGTAGTAGAGACGCTTCGCCCAGATTTGCCCCTTGTGGCCGTCGGTGGCTCGAGTCCACACGATGTACCAATTGTCGCCTTGGAGCACGGTATCTCCGAGTCCTTCGGAGATCTGCACGTCGATATCGTCCGCCGCGGACGGATCGATGGAGACAACGCCCGCGTTCATGCCTCCGTCTGCTGAAACGAGTCGATACTCGATGTTTGATTCCGTGGCGCCGAAGCGGCGCGACCACGTCACGCAGAAACCAGACTGAAGGCTCCCAACGGCATTCGATCCACCAACGTCCACGGACTCCTTTTGTGTGCCACCGATCGTGCTTACCCTGAAGATATCAGTGGCGGGCGTGAACGTGCCAGCGTTAACAATGCGAGCCTCGACCCGGCATTGGTTTGTGCCGACACCGACGCGGGCGGCAACCAAGACGCGATCCGTCAACCACGAATAGCCGATGGCGGGCCGGGTCCAGCTGTCGCTTCCTATCTCGATAGGAAGCGCCGGGCCCTGGGACCCGAGCGTGTCGTCCCACCAGGTCATGTAGATGTCGCTGTTCTGCTGGGAGGTGAACTCCTCCCAAACTCCGACATATCGATCACTGGCACCGGCGTAGACGACGTCGGGATAGCCGTCATCAGCAAAGTTAACGCCCTGCGTAAACGTGGACCAGAGCGGATCGACCGTCACAGGAAACGTCGCGTTGGCCAGGAATGCCGCGGGCACGGTCAGTTGGATAGCCGTACCCGCCCAAGTGCGTTCGATGGGCGCCCGGCGGCCTGCCGCGTCCAGGACGAATGCTTGTCCACATTCGACATGACCGAGATTCGGATGCATGAAGCGGAGCGCGTTTCCTTGGAAGACCGGGGTAAGCTCCGTTTCGACGGAAAGGTCGATCACGAGATCGCCTTCGCCCCGGAGGTCTTGAAAGACAAAGGTCTGCTCCGTCCCCTCCGCGCGGAGGTGGTGAACCTCGGTGAACGAGCGATGCTCCAATGACACGTGCGTGTCATCGACTAGCGGTTGTCCGAGGGGGGCCGCATCGATCGAAGCGCCGCCGAACGTAACCGAAGAGACGTGCACCTCAACCGGCCACTCCTGCACGGCCTCTCGGCCGAATGCCGGCAAGATGGTGAGACCCTGCGAATCAAAGCGTGCCCGTTGGTCGAGGGTTCTGGCCCAGACAACCCCCTCCTCGGAGTTCGCGTCGAGGATCGGCTCAGTGAGGAGATCTCGGACGGATAGCTTGGGCCGGTTTTGGGGGCTCCCCTGATCGCGATTGACCTCCTGTCCGAAGGTTGAGCTGGGAAGTGACGCCGCGAAAACAAACGCGGCCAATGAGAATCGAATAGACATGGCGGTAGAAGTCTTGGCTTTGCGAACCGATGGGGCTCGCAGGAGGCCTCTGATGGATGGAGCGTTCTTTGGGGGCTGCTCCTCCTTTCGGGGTGGCCTCCTGCGCTCAACCACGTGGGGTGCGGGAGCAGGCCGTGGCCCGACATCGAATTGTGAATTCGATGAGATAGTGGATGGAAAGGGCGCTCCTGGATCGGCTACGCCTCTTTTGGGCTCGCAGCCCGGCCCCCTGACCGCTTTCGCTCCGCCTCCTCCTACGAACTCTCCGGCGCCAACCACGCCTCTGGATCCCATGACGCCCCAAGAGCGACTGGGACGACCGATGACCGTCCCGAGCACCATGACCAGGTCCATGGTCCGCCAGGGCATGGGCTGTTCGATGGGGCACGACGGGATTGGGGGATCCGGCCTGCTTGACCCAGGCCAGTTCCCCAATCACCTGTCGCCCATCGCCGCGTGCGGTGCCGCAATGCCACACATGAAAGCGTGTGCAGGTCCGGCTACTTCGGCGCCTTGCCCGTTGAGACGGACTGACGTCCGAGGGCCTCCTTCGCCGTGAACACGTCGCCCTCCAGCTCGAGGCCACTCTCCACGGTTTCGATCACGAGCACGGTCCGGCCCGTCGCCGGGTTTTCGTGCACGATCCGATGGGCCGTTCGAAAGCCCTCCACATCGCGGAAGTCTGAGAAGGTCGTCTGCACGGGGATCTGCTGCCCCATGGCAACAAAAGTCTGCTTCACCTGAAGCACGTCGCCGGTCTCAGCGTCAACCCAGTAAGAGCGGCTCGGAAGGCCCTCTTTCTCTAGCCGCACGACGTAGGTGACCCGGCCCCCCAGCTCGTCTTTTCGGACCACGGACACGCTATCAAAGTAGCGACGCCAATCCCCAGCCACGGCAGCCGGATGGCCGAGTGTGGCCTGGGTCAGTTCGATGCCCACCAGAGCCTTCGTGCCGCGCATGGGATCGTGGCGCCACGCCGCGTCCCCGTTCGTCCACTCGTCCTGGGACCCCAGCTCTCCGAAGTCCATGTGCGTGGCAGAGCAGTCCCGCCCCAGCGAATAGCTGATGAAAGTCCCTTCGAGACCCGCCTGGGGCATTCGGACTGTACCAGTGCTCTTCATTCCACCTGCGGCTCGCATCGCCTTGCTCCACTCCTTCGTCCGGCGCAGCGCACGCAGCTCCCTGCGCAATGGCAGATCCACTCCCTCCTCGATTCGCACGAAGCGCTGATCGCCCGCTTGGCCCCGGAAGATGAATGAATCGCAGACGCCATCGGCGTCCATGACGAACGTCGCGCCGTGGTCTGAGCGTGCCCGGAGGGGAGCGTGCCCCTCAGAGTCCGGCGCACGGAATGCCACCCAGTTGCCCTTGTCCTCCATCACAAGACGTCCCTTGGCTACTAGGAGCTTGACCAGCTTTCCGCCGCGGTCTCGCCGGTAGGTGCCGAGGTACGGCTCCAGCGCCGCAGGGTCCGGGTGTGGCTCCGCGGGCTCGCCCTCCCGTGGGACCTCGAAGGCAAACTCGCCCTGGTGCACGACCAGCGCAGCCCGAGGCCCGACACCGTCGCCCCGGAACGACACCGAGATTCGATCCGTGATCTCAAGAGCCCAATGGCCTCCCTCGTCCGGCCCCTTGAGCCACGTTTCACCCTGTCCTGGAATCGTCAGCCGCAGCCGATCCTCCACGAGCTTCACCTCTAGCTTCGCATCGCGGAACTTTGCGAAGTTCGCAATGTACGTTCCGACATAGCTCTCAAGGTCTGGTTCCGGCCCAGCATCCGCGATCGGCGCTTCGTCCGGCGTTGGCGACTCGTCTGGAGCGGCTGGTTCGCCCAGCAGCGCGTCAAGGATGAGCGCCATCGTCTTCTCGCGCAGCGGTGAGACCTCGAGGTTCATCAGGAGCACATACCCGATGCCTTCGTCCGGCAGGAGCGTCACCTGGGCCGTGAACCCGTCCACCGCGCCGCCATGCTCCACCACGCGCTTGCCCCGGTGCTCGTGGATCATCCAGCCTAGCCCGTAGGAGTTGGCGCTCCCCATCGAGATCTGCGGCGTCCAGGTGGTCTCGATGCTCTGCTCTGAGATCAGACGCTTGCCCTCGAACTCACCGCGCCCGAGCTGGAACCGAATCCACTTCGCCATGTCCTCGGCGGTGGAGTAGATCGCCCCGGCGGGCGCGATGCTGTCGAGATCAACCGTCGGCGCAACGACGCTTCGCTGGTCCGCCTCACCCCAGCGGTACCCAAGCGCCAGCGATTCGCTCCGCCGGGCCTGGTCCAGCGAGACGGCACTCGACGACATGCCCAGGGGCTTGAAGATGCGCTCCGTGACGAGGTTGTCCCAGCTTTCCCCCATGGCTACCGCGACCGCCTCTCCCGCCGCCAAGTAGGCGACATTGCTGTAGTGAAATTCCTTCCGAAACTCCACGAGGGGTTCGGCATGCACTGCCCGCGCCAACACCTCCGCCCGGCCCAAGGCACCAGACAACCAGAGCATTGACATGCGCGCGAACCCGTGGCGATGGCTCAGCAGGTCCCGGAGCGTGCACTCGGCTTTTGGATCCTCGCTCATCACGGCGAGACGGAGGTCCGGCAGGTGCCGAGTGACGGGATCGTCCCAGGTGATCTTCCCTTCGTCGACCGCGATGCCCAGCACCGTCGCTGTCTCTTATACACATCTGACGCTGCCGACGATATGCAG
>CAJXRJ010000052.1 GCA_913058555.1 uncultured bacterium | reverse complement strand
GGCAAGAATGAGGGATGCGATCATGGGCGCCCCAACGGGCGTCGTTTGGTGCCTTCTGTCGTCGGAGGGTTTCAATCTACCTGGGCCTAGCAGCAAGGACCGCCCCTGTTACGTGGCAGCGATGAAGTCATGGGCGAGAGGCCGCTCGGGGCTCCAGCGTCTTCTGGTGGCCGGTCGCCAAATGTCCGCTCCGCGGCGAGACACGGCCGGCGCGCGTTCTGGGCTCGGCCGCGGGCCATACCATCGCGAGTGACCTGCTGGGACATAGCGCAAGCGGCCCCTTTGGCAGATGGGGCCGCTTGGCTGTGATTCTGAATGCGTGGAGAGCCGAGACCCGCGGTAGTGGCTGAGGTGGGGGAGCCCCCTCACTGGCTCCCCTTGCCTCCGCTACCGGTTCCGCTCGCCGCCCAGGTCGCTCAGAGGAACATCAGGCTGACCGCGTCCGTGAAGTTGCTCGTCGCCACTCCGCCTACGGTGTCACGGTGCCAGGCCTGGAAGTTCCACGTTTGGCCACCCTGGGCCGCGACGAGGCCGGTCGGGGTTGGCATCTGGCCAAGATCGAGCGTCAGCTCGAACCAGCCGCCCGGTCCGGAGTCCTTCAACTGCCCCGCGCCCACGTAGCGGCCGATGGCGCCGCCGAGGCAGAGGTTGCCCTGGCTGCCGCCGGGGTTGGCCGTGATTCCCTGCGTCTGGCTCGTCACGAAGAAGCCGAAAGCGGAGGGCGGCAGGCTGCTGGCGATGAGCGTCACGTCATTGGCCGAGGCGACCGGGCTGCCCAGGGCTTCGAGGATTGATGGCGAGCCCGTGGAGTTCGCAACGGCGGGCCCGCAGTAGCTCAGGCCGACGTAGGGCTCGAAGGCATCGACGACCGCCGTCGGAGCGCCACCGGTGCTGCCACCGGCGAACAGCGCCTTGCCACCTGCACTGGCGGCGATCAGTCCGAAGCGCGCCACGGAAAGCGAAGCCGTCGAGTCCCAGGCGCCGGTGATTACGTTGAGTTGGTCGACGCGGCTGCGAACGCCACCGGCCGTGGTGACGCCGCCTGCGACGAGCACGGTATGGCCCACTGCTGTCACTGCGTGGAGGGCGCGCCGTACGGGGAGCGTGTCAGTCGCCCATCCCCCGGACTCCGTGTCGTAGATGTCCATGCGATTGGAGATGCTCGTTGGTCCTGACTGCCCGCCGGCAAAGTAGATGTGTGCACCCACGGTGGCAGTTCCCTCCGTGCCGATGACGCGCGCCTGGGAGAGCGTGGCCGTCGTCCAAGCGCCGGTCGTATCGTCATAGATGTCGACCGCGCTCGACCCGGCGGTCGGGAACTCGAGTCCGCCAGCGAAGACGGCCTGGTCCCCAGCAGCGGCGGCTGCGACCCTGCCGCGCGCGACCGACAAGGTGGCCGTCGACCACGCGGCTGGATCGTTCGGCGCTCCGATGGAAGCGTCGTAGATGTCCACGCGATCACTGACACCCGTCACGTTGGCGGGGCCTCCGAGCCCGCCGCCGGCGAAGAACGCCTTCGTGCCCACCGTCGTCGCAGCGAGGCTGAATCTTGGCTCGCTCAGTGTCCACGTGGACCATGCGGCCGAATCGCTGATCGGACCCACCGACGAGTCGTAGATATCCACGAGGTCCGAAGCCGACCCCGGTGAGGTGGCGCCGCCAGCGAACATCACAAGGCTCCCGACCGCAGTGCCCGCGAGCTCGGTCCGCGCGCTGGAGAGAACGCCGGTCGACTGAGTACCGGTCGTCGTGTCGTAGGCATCCACCACCAGGCTCAACACGTTCTGGGATCGGCCGCCCGCGAAGTACGCCACGCCGTTGAGGGTTGCTGATGCCGGAGTTTGCCGCGCTTGCGACAGCGGCCCCTGGGCATTGCCCACCGCTGTCACCGCGATGGCTGGGGCGGCCGCTAGAGCGCCGAGGGCGAAGAATGGAGCGAGGCGGAGAAGATTCTGCATGACAGGTGGAGGTCTCGAAAGGAGTGGGGGGGGCTCTGGGACACGCCTCACGGGGGCGATTCCGATCTATGCCCGGTTCGAGATGACATCCCCGCGGCGGCCTCCTCCGCCGACATGAAATTCCACTATCATTCAAAACTGTGCCTGATCCACATCCAGCGGGGCCTTCGGGTCAGGTCACTCTGATCCTTGATGCGCTATCAGCCGGCGAGGTCCAAGCCTCAGAACAGCTCTTGCCACTCGTCTACGAGGACCTGCGCAAGCTGGCTGCCTCTCGAATGGCGCGGCTCGGCCCCGGGCAGACGCTACAGGCGACCGCGTTGGTGCACGACGCCTACCTCCGCCTGGTTGGCTCCCATGATCCCGGCTGGCAGGGGCGCGCCCACTTCTTCGGCGCCGCAGCGCGTTCGATGAGGAACATTCTGGCGAACCACCTGAGGCGCAAGGACAGCAGTAAGCGGGGCGGCAACCATCGGCAGATAGGCGAAGACACCGCGGCGGAGCTCTCGTCCGAGGGCCCGAGCGACGACTTGCTCTCGCTCGAGGAGGCACTCAAGGAGCTGGAGCGCGACTTCCCACGCAAGGCGGAGGTCGTGACGCTCATGTTTTTCGGCGGCCTCGACGCGGAGGAGGTCGGGGAGGTGCTCGGCATGTCGTCCCGTACGGTCGAACGTGACTGGCGCTTCGCCAAGGCCTGGCTGAACGACCGGCTCGCCGAGCCCGAAGTCGAGCCCGAAGTCGAGCCCGAAGTCGAGCCCGAAGTCGAGCCCGAAGTCGAGCGATGAGCTCTCACCTCACGCCCGAAGAGCGAGAGCTCCTCGAGGAGCTCTTCGACCGCGCGGTGGAGCTGCCGCAGGAGGATCACGGAGCGTTTGTCGATAAGGAGTGTCCGGAGCCGGGCGCACTGCGCGACGCGCTCGCCGGCCTGCTCAGGGGGCTAGCTCGGGGCCATGCGGGTCAGGACGCGCTGAAGGATCTCCAGCAGGGCGCGCCCTCGCGCGACGGGGAGCGCATTGGTTCGTACATTCTCCGCGAGAGGATCGGAACAGGCGGCATGGGGGAGGTCTATGCCGCTGACCAGGTCGGCGCCGTCGAGCGCCGCGTGGCCGTGAAATACATCCGATCCGGCATGGACAGCGCCCAGGTCGTCGCACGCTTCGATGCAGAGCGCCAGGCCCTCGCGCGCATGGCGCATCCCCACGTCGCCCAGGTATTTGACGCGGGAGCGGCGAGCGACGGCCGGCCGTACTTCGTCATGGAACTCGTCCAGGGGGGGCCGATCACGGAGTACTGCGACACGCACCGGCTCTCGACCCATGAGCGACTCCGGCTCTTCATCGGCGTTTGCGAGGGCGTCGAGCACGCGCACCAGAAGGGGCTCATCCACCGTGATCTCAAACCCTCGAACATTCTGGTGGCGGAGCAGGACGGGCGCGCCGTGCCGAAGATCATCGACTTCGGCGTGGCACGGGCGACGACGGGCCGCCTGGGGGCCGATTCGCTGCTCACCATGGCGGGACAGGTCGTGGGCACGCTCGATTACATGAGTCCCGAACAGGCAGTCCCTGGCGACGCGGAGACCGATACGCGGTCGGACGTCTATTCCCTCGGCGTGGTGCTCTACCAGCTCCTCACCGGACTGTTGCCCATCGACCGCGCGTCTACGGCACCGGGTAATCTGGCCGAGATCCAGCGCGCGATCCGGGAGGACGATCCGCTGACGCCGAGCAGGCGCTTCCGGCGCGAGGCCTCGACGCAGTCCCAGCGCGCGCCCCTGCACGGCACGGACGAGCGCTCGTTGATTCGCCAGCTGTCCGGTGACCTGGATTGGATCTCCCTCAAGGCGCTTGAGAAGGATCCCGCGCGACGCTACCAGTCAGCCTCTGAACTAGCCGCGGACATCCACAGGCACCTCGATCATTTGCCCGTGCAGGCGCGCAAGCCGAGCACGCTGTATCGCACCAGCAAGTTCATTCGCCGGCATCGGGTCGGCGCCCTGGCGGGCGCGCTCGTCGCGGCGGCCCTGCTCACGGGCATCGCCGGTGTCGTCTCCGGGCAGGTGAAGGCCGCCGCCCGGGGGAAGGAGCTCGCACGTCTCTCCGACGGGGCCCGTCTTGCCGCACTGCTCAAGCAGGCGGACGGTGACTACTGGCCTCTGGATCCGAATGTGACGTCGGTCGAGAGGTTGGAGTTATGGCAAGCTCGCGCGCACGACCTGGCCGCGGGTCTTGAACAACATCGTCAAACCAAGTTAGAGCTAGAGCGCTTGTCACGCGATGGCGCCAGTGGTGCTGAGCTAGCGGACAGGAACCGTCTTGCGTTCGAACGACAGTGGCAGCTCGACGAGGTCTCCAAGCTGGTGCTAGGCATCGAGACGTTGAAGGCGGGACTCATCGCTGAGGACGGGATCAGCGACGAGCACGGGTGGAGCATGCCGCGGCGCATCGCCGTGATGCGTGACATGCAGCGGCAGTTCGCGGAGGGGGGCGACTACCATGCCGCCTGGGCCGAAGCTCTTCCAAAGATTCGCGCCCACCGGGCCGACCTCGATGGCGACGGGGTCGAGGAACTCGTCTATCCGGAACTGGAACTCACGATCCAGCCGGGCCTCGTGCCGCTCGGGCCCGACCCTGACTCGCATCTGTGGGAGTTCGCGCACGTCGTGAGCGGGTCCCTGGCGCACCGCGCAGTCGTCGACGGCCGGCTCGTCAGAACCGCCGAGACGGGACTGGTGCTCGTGTTGATCCCGGGTGGAACGTTCGACATGGGGTCCCAGTTTGTGGATCCCAAGCTGGGCAACTACGTGAACCCGAGGGACCGGGGGCCGCGCGAGGGTCCGGTGCATTCCGTCACGGAAGAGGCGTTCTTCCTCTCGAAGTTCGAAATGACACAGCGCCAGTGGGAGTCCTTCCATGGAGTGAACCCCTCCGGATTCGGCGGGCCTACCCCTCCCGAGCCGGAGCTCGCCGACGTGATGCCCGTCCACAATGTCAGCTGGGACGAATGTAGCGGGGCCATGGGCCGACTCGGTCTCTGCCTACCGACGGAGCCACAGTGGGAGTACGCTGCCCGCGGAGGACGGGACCGGGCGCGGTGGACAGGCGTCGACGCTGCCTCACTCGAGTCTTGTGAGAACATCCTGGATGAATCCAGGGGTGCGGAGAACAACACCATGGGGTCCGTCGCCCCCTTCTCCGACGCATTCCCAGGCCTTGCACCGGTCGGAAGCTTCAAGGCCAACCCCTATGGCCTGCACGATGTCCTCGGCAACGTAGCGGAGTGGACCGCATCACACCCATCCAAGTACAAGGCGACCGGAGATCCGGTCAATGCGAAGACGGCTGCCTACCTGTCACGCGGCGGCAGCTTCTTCGCTGGCCCCGAGTTCGCTCGCGCCGCCTTTCGCGGCTGGAGCAACGGATCCGGCTTCAAGATATTCCACCTTGGAGTCCGACCCGCCCGGGCCATCACACGAGACTAGCCCACGCGCAAGGCGCCGCCTCTTGAGTCCGGCGGCTATCGCCCCGCCACGCAGCTCTGGGCGGCGTGTTCTGCGACCTTCATCAAGTCAGCGCGGGTGGCTCCGTCGCAAGCCAGTTGGGAGAATCCGCGCAGTGTGCCCACTACGAAGAGGGCGAGTGTCTTTGGCGACGCCGAGAGCTCCTCGCCCGCTCTGGAGTAGGCTTCGAATCTCTTGCGGAGTGCGCCCTGCAGGCTGCCTTTGACCTCATTGGTGATCGAGCACGCGCTGGATGTCGAGGGAAGCCCCGCGCCCCCGGCCTCGAAAATGGCGCAACCCGACGGCTGGCCCTTCGTTGTGTAGAGCTTGATCAGTTTGTTCATCAGGTCCCGCACGAGCGCGACCGGACCCTCGCCCGAGTCCATTCCAATGGTCTTTAGCGCCGGGTCGGCGTAAGTCGCTACGTACCGCCCAATGGCTTCGCGGAAGAGCTCCTCCTTGCTTCCGAAGGAGTTGTAGATGCTCGAGGGGCCGACACCGATCGCTTCGCTCAGGTCGGCGATGGATGTGCGGTCGAACCCGCGCTCCCAGAAGAGGAGGAGGGCGCGTTCGAGGGAGTCCTCTTTGGAGATCGATCTGGGTCTGGCCATGGTTCTAGTCAACGTTTTGAAGAGAGTACTTCAAAAACGGTTCGGGCTCGAAGAGTCGTGGTCGTTGTTTGGATCTCCCGTGGCCGACTGGGCCGAGATACGCCTTCTAGGTGCCTAGAGCGGCAATCGAGAGCGTCCGGTGCGGGGTTCCGCAAGGCGGGCCCGCGGGGGGATTCTGGGCCATGGGCGGATCGTTTTGAAGGCATCGCTCGAAAATGGGGCTTGCACTTCAGTTGTTGCGGCGTATTTTGAAGCGACCACTCCATAAGGATTGGCCGGCATACGGTCGCCAACGTTCGGCGGAGGAACCCACCGCGCAACCCAGAGAAGCGCACGACGCAAGGAATCAAAGACATGCCCCTCACACTCACACTCACCGAAGACGTCCTCCCGACCGGCGCCCTTGACACCGCTATCGAACGCTTGACGGCCTCGATGCTCAGTTGGCACGAGCTGACCGGCAACACGGTCATGACGCCTAACGTTACCGCCAACATCCAGGTCGTCCAGAAGGGCCACAGCTACTCCGGCGGAGTCCCCTTCCAGGGCGCCTGGGTCGAGTGGAAGGTCCCCTCCTTCGCATTCGCCTCCCGCGACAGCCAGAAGGGGTTCGGTCAGGACGCCGTGGACATCATCCACGAGCTTTCGGGCGGCAAACAACCGAAGGACAACATCTATTTCAACGTGGTGCACACCGTCGACGGCTCATGGAACCTCGATGGGCAGGCCATGAGCAATGAAGAGCTCGGCGCCGTCATCGCCACGGGTGCTCCCATTGCAGCAACGCGTTGAAACGACTCGCAATCAGCCAAACCAATACACAACCAAGAGGACCAAGAAAATGAGCAAGCTACTACTAGTTCACGGCGCATGGGGCGGAGCTTGGGAGTTCCAGGACACGGTCGAAGGCCTACGCAAACGGGGCCATCAAGCCACCGCGATCGATTTACCTGGGCACGGGAGGTTCGATGCTCCGATCGCTGACGTCACGATGGACGCATACGTGCAAACCGTCATTGACGCAGCGGAAGCGATCGATGGTCAGATCGTTCTCGTGGGTCACTCGCTCGGTGGGGCCGTCATCAGCCAGGTGGCTGAGCGGATATCCCGCAAGATCGAGCGATTGGTCTACGTCGCCGCGATGCTCCCGAAGAACGGTGATACGCCGCTGGGGTTGATGCAGGGTGACGAGGCGGGCGAACTCCTGCCCAAGCTCGAGTTCTCGGAGGACAAAACCTATGTGACCCTCGGACCCGACGCAGTGAAAGAGACTCTTCTGCACGACGTTCGGGACCCTGAACGCTTGGCGGCCCTATTGCCGCACTTTGGGATGAAGCAGGCGACCGATCCCTTCATGGTTGCCGCCGATTTGACGAACGGAGCATTCGGTTCTGTCCCGAAGACGTACGTCCGAGCGTCGATCGACAGGGTCCTGTCGCCGGCCTTGCAGGGGCAGATGATGGGGAACTGGAAGGTTGACGAGGTCTACACGCTCGAGTCCGGCCACTTCCCGCTGATCTCGACGCCCGAGCGCTTGATCGACGTGCTTCACGAAGCCGCCGGCCTTCAGACCGATGCGAACGTCAAGGCCGTCGGGGCTTGAGACCGGGGTACGGATGTTCGGCAGATAAAGCCGAGCGTCCGGCCCCCCGCTGCAACGTGCCGCGAGTGACCTACCGGAGCGGCCCGTGCCTCCCGCTCAGCTCAATCCAAGAGCCGTCTGAATTCAGATTCCGCCGAACCCAACGCTCCACTCGAAACCAAGCCACCGCAACGCCATTGAAACCCTCGCCCAAGCGCATTCTATTTATCGTCACGAGCGCAGATCGCATCGGCCCCAATAACCGCCCGACGGGCTATGAGTTCTCCGAAGTCGCGCACCCGTACTTGGCATTCGTCGCTGAGGGACACCAAGTCGACTTCGCCAGTCTCGCCGGCGGAAAGCCGCCCGAGGATGGCTTCGACAGCGCGGACAGCGCGAGTGTTATCTTTCGATCCGCCGCCGGATTCGAACGACTGAACGCGAGCACCCCGCTCGCCGACGTCGACCTGAGTCCCTACCACGCCATCTTCTTCCCTGGTGGATTGGGACCGATGGTCGACATGCTGCACGAGCCGCAGGTGAAACAAGCCATTGTCGATGTCTACGGAAGCGATCGCGTGGTCGGCGCGGTGTGTCACGGCCCGGTGGCGCTGTTGAACGTCACGATGACCGATGGTTCGAACTTCCTCAAGGGCCGCCATGTCGCAGCTTTCACCGAGGCCGAGGAGCAAGGCCATTCCGAGCAAGACGTTCCATTCATGCTCGACGCCGCGCTCACCGAGCAAGGTGCGCGTCACACGCACGCCGGGCCCTTTGAGGAGCACGTCGTGATTGACGACCGTCTCGTCACGGGCCAGAACCCGGCGTCCGCCGCTGGAGTAGCGACGGCGATGATGAGCGTCCTGGCAAGGCAGAGTGTGCCATCCCATCCATAGCAGCATCTCTTCAGCTGCCCCCTCTGATCGCTGCGTTACCACAGCAATGGTGACGAGCACGGGCCGGAGAACGTATGGTCACGCCCGTGCACGCACCGGGGCCAGCTTGTTTGGTTCCGTCCGTGTCCGATCACGCCATGTCCAAACGCATCACGAAGACCCGCTTCCTCCTCGGCCGCCAATGTTCGCGCAGGCAGTGGCTGTCCTATCACGGGCATCCGGAACCCGAAGCAACGGCTCCGGAAGTGAGGGAGCTGTACCTGGCCGCCGGTAAGGAGGTTGAGGAACTCGCGGCCGGGCTTTTCCCTGGCGCGGTCCATGTTCACCGGGAGGGCACGCCTGGGCTGGGATCCAATATGCTTGTGGGTGTGGCCGGTTCGGTCACCGCTCTGGAGGTTTCGCCCTCCGTGATCCAAGCCCACTTCGAGGTGAGGGACCTGCTCGCGATCTCGGACATCGTCGAGGTATTGGATGACGGGATCTTTCTCTGGGAGGTCAAGTCCTCCACGTACAAGGAGGGCCGGACAACCGCGCTGCAGGATTGGGACGTTGCGTTCCAGATGCATGTGGCGAGGGAAGCCGGCTATCGAGTGGTAGGGGCAGGGCTCATCTTGCTCAACCCTGAGTACGTTCGGGTCGATGGCAAGGTCGTGGCCGCCGATGCTCTTGTGAAGGTGAACCGGACCCATGAGGCTGAGGCGCTGGTGCCGGAGGTGGCCAGGGAGCTGCAGGATCAGAGGAGGTGGCTCACAGGAGCCAGCATGCCGGAGGAGTTGCCTTCTTCGAGGTGCAAGGAGGGGCGCAAGGCGAAGGCCGCCAATCGGCCGAGTGGCTGCGGCCACCTTTCTGAGGGCGGGATCTGCGGGCGCGAGTTGCCCGTGTTCTGGGCCGGCAAGCTCCCGGATCTCAAGGGGAAGAAGGCGGTGCGCCTCACGTCCACCGCGGGGCTTACGATTGAGGATCTGGACGCCGAGGACGCAGCCGCCCGTTGGAGCCCCCTGCAGCAGCGAGTGATCAAGGCCGTGCAAGCCAGGGACGAGTTTGTGGACCGCGGCGCACTCCAGGCGAAGCTCGACGAAGTCCAGTGGCCCGTTGCCTACGTGGATTTTGAGTTCGACCCGACCATGGCGATCCCAAGGCACGTCGGAATGCGTCCCTACGAGAGGGTCCCGTTCCAGTGGGCTGTGTGCGTCGAACCAGCTCCGGGTGGCGGGCTCGGCGATGTGGCGTCGTTCCTCGAACTCTCTCACGTTGACCCGACCCGCAGCTTCGCGGAGTCACTACTCGCCGCGCTCCCAGAAACGGGGAGCCTCGTGGCCCATCACCAGGACGCTGAGATCGCGGTGCTCGAGCAGGTCGCGGGGCGGCTTGGTGGGGAGATCGCTGAGAGGCTGCGCGCGCTCGTACCGAGGTTCATCGATACAGAGATGATCGCCCGCGCCGGCTACTACCACCCTGATCAGATGTCGTCGTATTCCATCAAGCGCCTGGCGCCAGCTCTGACGGGGCGAGGCTACGACGGCCTCGCGATCGGGGATGGAATGATGGCCGTCGCCACCTGGCGCCGGGCGCTCCGTCCGGACACGTCCACGGAGGAACGCGAGGCCGTGCGCGCGAACCTGGTGGAGTACTGCGGCCTCGACGCGGAGCTGATGCACGACATCCTTGAGCGCCTTCGCGAGCTCTGTCGAACGGACTAGAACGGGTGCTTTGATGGCACTCGTACGTCGATGACTTCGGCCCAGAACGCCAGGCTCAATCCCGAAGCTCCGTCCAGGCCTACATTGAGCGCCCGAGACTCTCCTTCGGATCGATCCGAATCCCGTCGCACCGTGGCCCGATCGGTCCTTTGAAGTCGATCTCTGCCAGGTGTTTGAAGAGGGCTATCTGGTCGAAGCTGCCCTCGTCCAAAGCCTGAATCAAGGCCTGGATCAGGGCCGCCCAGTTCGTTCCGTCGGTAACGAAAGGCGCGGGGCCACCTTATGGGTGGCTCCGCGCTTTGTCGGCCGATCATCGGCCGTGCTCACTCGGTGGAGATCAGTCTGCCGACACGACGACGTCGTCGATGTAGGCGTGCTCGTTGTTGCGGTTCGCAATCAACGAGAAGCGGACCCGGACGTTGGGGTTGTTGTCCGCCGCGGAGCCCAGCGTGAAGGAGCGCGTGCCCCAGCCACCGCTGTGCGTCTCGAGCGTTTGCCATGTGCTGCCGTCGTGCCACTGGACCGTCAGGCTCTCGCCATTGTCCAGTCGGCGCGTGCGGCGCGCGTAGCTCAGGGTGACGCCGGTGCGACCCACCGTGCTGACGGCGACCTCGATCGAGCCCGTGCTCCGCAGACGTGCCCCGTAGGTCCCGGTGTAGTCCGCCTGGGTGCTCACGTTGGCGGAGCCGCTCGGCGCCCAGCCGTTCGTGGAGAAGGAGCCGCTCTCGAACCCATCGGCCAGGATGTCGCCGCCGCTCGGGGCCGAGACGGTGATGTAGTTCGTCAGGGTCTGGGTATCGGAGCCGTCGGCGTTCGTGACCATCAGGCTGACGGTGTAGCTCCCGACGATGGTGTAGGTATGGCTCGGGTTCTGGGCGGACGAAGAGTTGCCGTCACCGAAGTTCCACAACCAGGAGGTCGGGTTGTTCGTGGACTGGTCGGTGAAGTCGACGTCGAGCGGCGCCGTACCCGAGGTCGGGGTGCCGACGAAGTCCGCGATCGGCGGCTCGGGGGTGTCGGGGTTGACGACGACGTAGCCGGTGCGCGTAAGCGTATCGGTGCCGTCGGAGTTGGTGACCGTCAGGCTGACGCTGTACGTGCCCGCGCCGGTATAGGTGTGGCTCGGGTTCTGGGACGTCGAGCTGCCGCCGTCCCCGAAGCTCCAGCTCCAGGACGTGGGGCCGTTCTGCGAGGAATCGCTGAAGCTGACGTTCAGCGGGACGGTGCCCGAGGTGGGCGCGCCGACGAAGTCCGCGACGGGCGGGGTCGGGCCGCCGCCGCCGATGAGGCTCAGGGAACCGAGGCTATCAATGCGGCCGTAGCCGTAAGTGTTGTCGACGCCGGAGGAACCGAGGTCCGTGGCGCCCTGCTTCATGATGGACTCGACCTGGTCGGGCGTCAGGGTCGGGGCCGCGGACCAGATCAGGCCAGCCAGCCCCGCCGCGATGGGGCAGGCGAAGCTGGTCCCCGTTGCGTACACGTAGGAGGAGTTCGAGGAGGTCGAGGTCGTCGCCACCGCGTCGCCCGGAGCCATGAAGTCCACGAACTGGCCGTAGGCGGAGAAGGACGCACGCGTCTCGTTCTCCGAGGTGGCGCCGACGACGAGCAGGTCGTCGTTGTCGCGATTGCCGAACGTCAGGTTCCGGCCGTCGTTGCCGGCGGCCCAGAACAGGAGGCCGCCGAGCGACTTGACGTAGGTCGCCGTGGTCAGGTTCGAGCTCGCGTCAGCGCCCGAATAGCTCACGCTGGCGACCTTGTCGCCAGCCTCGATGGAGGTCCGCGCTGCGTGCTGCAGCGTGCTGACCGACGCGCTCCCCGTCGAAACGTTGGACACGCGCATCATGCGGTGGCTCAGGTTCCACCCGATGCCCGTGACTCCGATGCCGTTGTTGCCGTTGGCTGCGGCAGAGCCGGTGCACTGTGTGCCGTGGGGGTGAACGGGCTCGATGTTCCCGCCCTGGGATTCCCATTGCCGGTCCACGGCGTTGTAGCCCTCGAGCCGATGGAGTTGCAGGTCGTCGTGGCTCGTCCGGACGCCCGTGTCGCAGATGCCGATGGAGACCGTGGGGCTGCCGGTCTCCAGATCCCATGCGTCGCAGGAGCGCATGGCGGTGTGCTGCCAGGACAGGCCCAGGAACTGGTCGTCAGAACACGCGATCGGGTACACGAGCCAGTCAGGCTCTACGTACTGAAACGCGCCGGTCGCCATCATCGATGCGGCCACGGCCGCCTCGTTCACGCCTGCGGGAACCTCGAAGACGTATTCATCGGTCTGGGCCACGTAGCGATCGACCTGATAGAACGTCATCTCCTGTCGCGCGGTGGCCAGGCTTTGCCCGATGGCATCGGGCGTGAGCCCGCGTGCCTCGAGCGCCGCCACTTGGAGCGGCCTTGCGATCATGCGCCCGGTGAACTCGCGCTCTCCGGGAATCGAAATGAACTCAGGGGCGGAGGGATCTTGCGGTCGTTCTACGGGAACCTGCGCTTGGGTCAAGCCCGTCAGCGCGAGGGCAAGGAGGCCGATAGTCTTTCTGCTCGTCATGGAGGATTGCATTGGAGGAGAGATGAGCTCGGGCTGGAAACCCGAGTAAAGAGCAGGAAAGAACCTCTCACGAACACGTGCATGTGTCCAGGACGCAAGACGCGGGATCACGGGATTGCGCGGGTGAATACCGAGCCTGACTCCTTTGTCAGCCTTGGGGTTGTTTTTGCCGATCGGAGCTTGTGGCCGACAGAAGTCGGGCTTGTCGCGCGGGTGAAGCGACGATCCGCCTCACCTGTTGAGCGCCTTCCAGGCCTTCATGGAGCGCTCGAGGTTCTCATTCTGATCGACGCTGATTCCGTAGCACTGCAGCCCGATCGGTCCCTTGAAGTTGATCTCCTCCAGGTGTTCGAGGAGGGCGGCCTGGTCGAAAGTGCCCTCGTCCAGGGGCTGGATCAGGGTGGTCCAGTTCGTCCCGTCGGTGTCGGCGCCGCATGTGCTGACGCTCCAGAGTAGAGGCTTCGCTCCTTCGAGAGTCGCGCGCAGGTCGGCGCCGGGCTCGACGTTGAGGAAGTGGCACAGGTTGAAGGCCACACCGACGTTGTCGCAAGCGGCGGCCCTGGCGACGCGCAGGGCGTCATCGACGGTGTCGATGTAGAAGTTGGTGTGGGGGTAGAGGACGACCCGCAGGCCGGAGCTCTTGGCCTGGGCGGCTATCTCCCTCACGAACGCGATGGCGTGCTGGTCGGTGGCGTCCTCGGTCCCTTGCACGAAGAGCTCCACCAGGGCGTCGCGTTCCGCAAGCAGGGCGATCGCCTGACTGACTTTGGGGTCGTAGCTGAAGCCCTCGGCGGTCACGGCGCCGCCGACGTAAGTGCTGAAGAACTCGAGGTCGGCTTGGTCGCAGGCTTCGAGATACTCCGCCACTCGCTCGGCTTCGATCGAGCCGACGCCGTCGTAACCCAGGTCCTTGACGAGCTGGACTGCATCCTCGACGGATCCGCGAGGCATGCCGTTTCGGAATGGGTAGAACGAAGGGCCCGCTGGTGACTCGACGGTGGCCTGGCACGCCGCCAGAAGGAGCAGCGGCAGGAGCAGCGGCAGGAGCAGCGCCCGCGAGAGGAGCAAGGGGGAGGTGCGCATGGTGGGATGGAGAACTCGCGCCTCCTTACTTGATGCTGATCAGGGGGGGTCGTTCCTTGGCGGCTCGAATCGCCACGATCGCCTCGCGGACGGCCTTGGCCTTGCCCAGGCTGAGCCTCTTCGGGAAGTCCGGTTCGTCGTTCTCGAAGTAGTGGGCGGCTTGCTCCAGCGCCGGAATGCTGCTCTGGGCGTGGGCGCCGTAGCCCATGAGGATCTTCAGGACCTCGGGCGTGCGCTTCTCGCTGGCGTGGGGCTTCTGATGCTGAACGTAATACGCGCACGCCGCGATCCCCTCCTCGACGCGGTGCCTGGCGAGGAGCTTGAGGCCGGCAACACGGACGCCGTCGGCGAACATGATGCCGCTGGGGGAGGGCTCCATGGTGGCCTTGTAGATAGCCGGCAGGAGGGGTTCGAGCGACTCGAAGGGAAGGGTCTCGTAGATGTTCCCGACGGCGCTTCGGGCGCGGCCGTCTTGGTTCTGAAGTCCGCTGAGAATCGCAGCGTGCAGCGCGTCAGGGTCGACGCCTTCGAGGGATCGTTGCAGCATCCCGTGGCGCCGGTCGAAGAGAACGAAGCACAGGAAGCGCTGCTCCATCCCGCGCGGATCCGAGCCTCTTGGCGCGCTGATGAGAGTCTCGAGGAGCGTGGGGATCGCCGGCGTGGCGGCCTCTCCGATCCGTCCCAGGGCCTCGGCGGCCTTCACGCGCAGCCACAGATCCTCATGCCCGAGGCACGCCCGAAGCGCGTCCACGGCTGGCGCCGCTTTCCCTCGGAGCTTGGCGAGGGCCTGGCACGCCCCGTATCGCTCATCGAGGTTCGGCGACGCGAGGGCCTTCACGAGGTCAGGAACGAACGATCCCTTGCGCCGCGAGAGGGCCATCGCCGCGCGCTCCCGAACCACCGGCGACCAGCTTCCGGTGCGGCCCAAGAGTTCGTCCTCGTCCAAGCCCGCGTAGAAGCTGACGCGATCCTTGTTGTTCCAGCCCTGACCGTCCGCGATAAGCGATGCTGCGGCCGCCGCGCTCAGCGCTCGCGGTGTTGCGGGCTTCTTCCCGGTTAGGACGAGGTTTCGCAGGGGCATGGCATAGGCGAGGAGAAACGCGCCGGTGGCGTCCCAGTCGTGATAACTATCGTGGCGCTCCTCGGGCGGGCCCTGGTGAGCGAACGTCCCGTCCCATTGCCGCGCCAGGTCGAAGTACCACCCGCCAAACTCCCTCATCCACGCCCCGGTCGCTCGTTTGCCCGAACGCGAGACGCCAGGCATGGCCCATAGCAGGTTGAAGAAGTTGCCGGTATGCCCGGTATCGCGCTCCGCACCGTGCGAGGCGACGCTCATGCGCGAGAAGAACGTCGCGCCCGCCTCATCGCCGACCAGGTCGAAGAGAACCGCGCCCATGCCGCACTTCCCGTTGTCTTCGTGGGTCTCGATCCACGGCCGATGGTCGCCGTAGGGGATCGCGCCCTTCCCGACATAGAAGCGCAAGAGCGCCACGCTGCGCTCGATCGCGAGGTCGACCCGCTCGTCGCGTACACCAGCGGAGCGCGCCATCACCAATCCGATGGTCAGCGGCACGCCAGGGGCATTCATCATCCCGTAGCCCAGGAGGCGCCCATCGCCCTGCGCGAAGCGATGGCCCCACGACCCGACGCGGCTCTGCCCGTTCGCCGCTTCCAGCGCCAGCCGGTACAGGCCCGGCAGAACGTCCTCGTCACCGGTCGCCATGTGGTACTCGGCGAGGAGGATGCACGTGTAGCCGTAGTACCACGTCTGAAAGCTCTTCGCCGAGAAGTTCGATGCCCATTGAACCTCCCTGCGAACAAGCGGTAGATACTTCTCGTTGCCGCTCGCCAGCAGAGCGAGCGCGTTGAGCGAACGTGGAATGGGGTTCGGCCCATAGCCCGGCTCCGCCATCCGTAGCGCCAATGCCGCACACCCCCGCTCGAGAATACGCTCCGACTTCGGACAGTCATAGGGAGCCGTCGCGCTGTACGAGCCGAGCACCGGGAGCTTGAGGACAACCGTCTTGACCTTTCCCGAACGCCAGCGACGCAGCGATAGCTTCCCCCGGCCTTTCTTCGACTCGGCCTGCGTCAACGCCCGCCCCAGCTCCGAGCGCGGATCGCTGGCAAACGCTTCCCCCGCAACCCCAAGAATCACATCCCCAACCGCCAGCACCCCGTCCGCCGGCGAGCCCGGTGCTACCTCCGTAACCCCGATCTGGCGCGCATCCGTGGTCACCATCTTCTCGCTGTGCATCCATCCGCGAGCCCCCGTCGCTCCCAACGTCCAATCATGGCTGGAGCCCCCAGGAATCTCACCGCCCTGCGTCAGGTCGGGGACATCCGCGGGGATGGCCAGAGGCGGTCGAAAGCTAGCCAGCAGCGAAATCGCCGCCGCCGCCAGAACATGAAGGTGAAGGGTTCGAATAGTCATCGATCCGCAAGCATATGCCGCCGCCCCAGGAGACCGCCCGAACAACTCCGTCATCCAGCCCGCATCTCCTTCGGGGATCGGGAGCTGGAGCGGCGGAAGGGAGTCGAATCCTCGACATTCAACTCGGAAACAAGCCCGGTTCGGGTGGGAGCCGCTCCTGCGTTCGTTGCCCAAAGGCGCGGCGGAGAACGTGGGGGGACTCGGTGCGCACGCTTATGGTGCGCGTCGAGCAGCCGGCGCGGCGGGACACGTCACGTTTGTCGCAGCTCGACGGGCGAGTCATCGGCCAGAGAATGCGTTGTCCACCAGCGGGGAAGTTCAGGCAAGCGAGTCGCCGCATCGGGTCCAGGGATCAGTGTCACTCGAGAATCTTCCCCATACGCGTGGCGCACACGACCCTCCGGATGCCTCAGCCTGCGTCGGCAGGCCGTCATCGAGGTCCCGAGGGAGTGATCGTCGACATGCACTCGATCAGCTCGGACCGGAACATCGCATCCTCCGAGTCTTCGTCCAGCTTCACCCTGGACCAGAGTTCGAGGGCCAATGCTGAGTGCGACCGTGCGTCGTCTTCGTTTCCGAGTCGGAAGTGGCTCATGGCCAGGAAGGCGTGGTCGACCGCACTTTCGCTCTCACCGCCGGAACGAGTCATGATCTCGTCGAACGTCTTCACTGCAGACTCGTACTCACCAGCGCGGTACTGCACAAGTCCGACCGTATTCAGCCAGCCCATTGCGTTGCGCTCGTTGAGCAAACCGCGCTCCTCCATGGCCCGCATCGACGCGCGGGCGCGCGTCATCCCGCGCAGCGCGAGGTCGTAGTCCTCTGAATTGAGACCGCGAAATTTCGCGAGGTGCCAACAGGTGGTGTTGAGGTCTGCAACGGACGCGCCGCCCGTGAGTAGAACTCTGAGTCGTTCACGGGAGAGCACGGTGATCTCGCGCGAGCGACCGAGTGCGTCGAGGCAAACGGCTATGCGCATGAGGCCAAACCGAGTGTCGCCGCCGCGCAGGGCGACTCTCCACAACTTCGCGTATCCGCGCTGCGCCATGTCCAGTGCTTCCGATGTCCGCCCGAGGGCGAGCAGGTGCTTCGCGAGCACGATCCGCAGGGATCCGTCTGAGTCGGGACCATGAACCGCATCGTTACGGCAGCTCAATGAACGGTACCCGGTCGCCAAAGCCAACTCGCTCGCCTGGGGATCCTGCCCCTGTAGCACGGACAGCTGAAAGAGAGCTTGCCCGTAGTTGTTCATTCCGCCCCCGGCGAGCGCAGCGACGGCGAAATCGACGAGCGCAAGTGGATCGTGGCTCATCCCGTCGTCACGGTGAGCCCGAATCCAATAGAGGACAAAGTTGGCGATGACGGCCTTGCGGTCGCGATCCAGGTCCTCGGCGGCAACGATAAGCTCGGCGAGCTTAACGCGTGCGATGGCACGGTTCTCTGGGGTCGGCCTCTGACCACGGATTCGCCACAGTGCCAGAAGCAGCTCCGCGAGATCTTGGTGTTCGCGTCCCAGGCTGACGGTGAAGAGCCTCGGGTTCTCGACCGCGTCCTCAAGCCCAATCGCCACAACGGCTGCGAGCTCCGCGCGGTGCGCCTCGGCGTCGATCTCGTCCCCGACCTCCAACTCCGCCTCGACCAGGCCCATCAGGACGTGACCGGTGATAATGTGATTGCGGCCCAGCACACGATGCAACGTGTCGAAGGAGGGGCGAAGGTCCTCGAGCGCGCCCGTCGGGTCGCCCCTCCGTAAACGAGCGACGCCACGCCAGCCGCGAAACACGGCCATGTACCAATGGCCCTTGGGCAGGAGCATGGAGAACTCATTCAGCGTCTCCTCCGCCATCTCGAAGCCACGGTCGAAATCCTCCGTTCGGTACAGGGCGTCGAGCCGCATCTCCCGTGCCGTCGCGATTCGCAGCTTGGCGCCGCCGATCCGTGCGCGGTCCAGGTAAACCGATTCCGCCAGTTCGAGCACCGCACGGTTCAGCTCGGGGCGCCGGCTCCGCCCCGCCCGGTCGCCCAGGACGACGAGGTAGTCGCCGAACGCCAGCCAGCGCGCTTCATTCTCCGGGCACGTTGCGTCGAGCTCCCTGTGCACCGACTGTACGAGTTCGAGCACGTCGTCATCATCGAGCGCGAGGTCAAACTGGCTCCAAAATGCGTCCTGAAGCCGCCGCGTGATGGTGGCTGTCTCTTATACACATCTCCGAGCCCACGAGTCTAGGCATGATCTCGTATGCCG